>DAOORH010000182.1:0-6855 GCA_035389145.1 Cellvibrio sp. | reverse complement strand
CATCAGCGACTAATAAAATCTCTTTTGCCATTATTTAACCTCTGTTAACTCCTGACACTAATCGCAACGCGATTAGATAACGGGTGGCTGAAAATATACGTAAATTTCTGAGCTGAACTTACATATCCGCTTTTAAAAATCACTTAATTTGTTTCTGTTTTTCTATCTGCTTTCAATTATTTTCTTTCGAACTTTCTGTTCGACTTTCCAGCTTTCTATTCGTCTTTCATACCATCAAGGCGTGAAACGATAGAATCAAAATTCGGCACTATATTGGCCTTATCGATTGCATCAACAGGCATCAGAATTTCTTTGCCTTCAACTTCAATCAACACATCTTCATTTTCAACTTTTACAATCTTACCTTTGAAACGACGACGACCATCGCGCGCCATACGCAGGCGCACATTTACTGTTTCGCCCACATAGCGTGCATAGTGCGCAACACTGTAGAGCGGGCGATCCATTCCCGGCGAAGAAACTTCGAGGGTGTATTCACCGTCGATAGGGTCTTCTACGTCCATCACACTACTCACCTGACGGCTCACTTTTTCGCAGTCTTCTAATGACACGCCCGCAGGTGCATCAATAAAAATGCGCAACGTCGTATAGCGACCCTGCGTTAAATATTCTAACCCCCAGAGCTCACAACCTAATGACGCCACAATTGGGGTGATCATGTTGTGCAAAATTTCTTGCTTTGATGCCATGCCTTAAAACCTTCCCCTACGGGATATAAAATACCCTGAGCCATTCACCTGAACGAGCAAAAAGCCAGAAAACAAAAATGGGCACAAGGCCCATTCGATCGATACTGCATATGTGGTTGTTAACTAACTCAACAATCAGTTAAGAAAACAACCCGTCGATAAGGCAAAGACCTGCACAAACGACACATACAAAAAAACCCCATAAAGGGGCTTTTTTTAGCTGAGAGGCTACGTTGGCCAACTCAGAAAATCTTTTAGTGGAAACTCAAATGGAATCTCACACTTTATTTACAGCTCTAACAACAAGCTATAAATCTAAATTTGGTTGCGGGGGCAGGATTTGAACCTACGACCTTCGGGTTATGAGCCCGACGAGCTACCAAGCTGCTCCACCCCGCGTCCGTAACTCAGTTTTGCTTACGCCTAACTGAGGTCGCGCAGTATAGGGATCTACCCCTAGGTGGTCAAGTAAAACTTTACAACTCAATCACTTAGTTTATACGGAGCAGCTTAGCAGCCGTAAATGACAGCGAGATGGCAGGCTCGATTAAACTACGCTGTTTAGAAGGCTACCCACACTGGGAGCGCTTTTTACAGCGCCAATTTCAACTAAACGACGGGTGATATCAAAGGTAGCCTGCGCTGATTTTGCCAATATGGCGGCGCGCTCTTGATTGCTACGATTCAAATCAGCTTGTTGTTTATCCAGCTCGCGACGAATCTCTTTGCGCAACTCTTCCTCTTGCTCAGCCTGCTGACGTGCCTCAAGTTTACGCGCCTTAATTTCTTCTTCTGATTGCACACCTGGCTGCTGAACCTCAGAGGTGTCTTTGGCGGCCAACTCTATGCGCGCATCAGACTCTAAGGTCGCCGCCTGCGCAGCTACACGCCGATCTTGTGGCGATGGCTCAGCTGGCGCGCTCGCCGCAGCACGAATAATCTGGGCCTTGCGAATAGTTGCCTCAGGGTCGCCAGAGACGGGAGCGGTATCTATAGAGACCTCACCACCCACAGCGTAATTCAGGCCATCAGGCCCTTTAACAAACGAATACGTAGGAGAACCCGCATATTGCCCACCCGCAGCCGCATGCGCCTGCTCATGGGAGCGCACTTCGCGGTCGCGCGCAACCAACTCCGCAATCACGGCCTTTTGCTCTTGCTGTTTCTGCGGTGCAGGATCTTTAGGTTCGGCGCTTTGACGCTCCTGCGGAGAGACTCGCTCACGCTCTATATCTTCATTAGGGCGATAGTCAGGCCCGCGACGATTTTCGCTGCGCGCAGTATTAGAGGATTGTTCCAACGCTTTAACGCTAGAACTTTTTAATTCAGCCGATTCCAATCCAACCGGCTGACGCCCAAGCGGCGCGAAGGGCGCGACCGTATTGGCACTGACAGATGGAATTGAGTTAATCACTTGAATCACCTTACCTTTTTAAAGAGAATGACATGATTTCAAAAAGCACTTATGCCGTGGTTTTGAGCCCACTCACGCTTTAGCGTTAAGCAGGGTACCTATAGTTTCGTCCGCCGCTTTTACAATTTTGGCAGATGCATCAAAAACCTGAGTTTGAGCCTTAATATTCACTAAAGACTCAACAATATCATTCTGCGCCGGATTATCGCGCTGAGTGGTTCCAGCACTCACAATTTGCTGCGCCGATTTGGATATCTCGGCTTGGCTGCGCTGCATACCAATCAGGCCTTGGGTTACGGCTGAACCGCTTGTTGCTGAACCTACGTCCATTACTACTGCCCTCAAAAAAGTGGTAGAAAGACTTCACACAGACTAAGTTTACGCCCAGAACTGACTAAAAAACAGCCGAACTTGCCGCTTTGCTGGGAATTTTAAGACAAGTTTGGATTAAGAATAAAAAGAATATAACCAGCAACAACTTACGGCTGCTTTTTGAACAACCTTTGTTCCGCCTGACGCTGGGATATAAATTGCGCCTGTTTAAATAACCCCTTTGCCGTCAAGCGATTTGCCACCGGCAAGCCCGCACTGCGCAGCGCCTTGCCACTCCACGTATTGCAATTACTGAACACACTGTAGTGATAACGGGATTGAAAAAAAGAACCCATAGCATCGCCAAAGGCTGGTAAACGCATCAACTTGCCCTGCGCATCTACCGCGATGGACTTACCCAAATAAACGGCCAGCTGGCGCAGGCCTTCGTCTGTTATCGCAAGTGGGACTAGAGTTTCAGGTGGTATTTCATCAAAGGGCTCGTAGTCGTAAGGCAATAACTGCACTGCCGAGTAACCAGAGGCAATCAAGGCCTTGGTGGCCGTACCCACCGATTTACTTTTGCCCGTGAAGTAATCGCCATCGCCCCAGCCAATACGCGCATAGGTTTGTCCTGCCAAGTCACCGGCCAGCTGCGGGTTTTGCGCCACTACAGCTTTGGCATCCAATAAAATACTGGTGTGAAAACCTTTGTAAATAAAATAAATGGTGTGCTTGGTATTGGCCGCAGGAATATCTTGGGTGCGCGGCATAGAGGCGCAACCCGCGAGCAATAAACTCATCAAGAGACTAGCAATTACGAGAATTATTTTTGAACAGAGTTTCATACGGATTACTAAATTATTTTTTGAAGTTCAGCGTCATCAAAATAAGTGGCAACCAGACTTGGCGACTGATCCACCAAAAAGGGCACCACACCCAAACAGGGCACTGGCAAGCGCGCACACAAACTGTCGATATTTTCTTGCAGTACTGGCATATCGGCATCCACACAATTGGCAACCCAACCCACCACCGGAACACCGTCACGAACTATAGCTTCAAAAGTTAAAAGTGCATGATTGATACAGCCCAAACGAATGCCCACCACCATAATCACTGGCAGCTGCAAATTTTTAACAAGATCCGCCAGGGTTTCGCGCGCATTGAGCGGCACGCGCCAACCGCCCGCACCTTCTAGCAAAGTAAAATCTGCCGAGCCTAAAACGCCGCGACAAAAGCCTGATAAGCGATCTACCGATAAACTACGTTTTTCTTGTTGCGCGGCTATGTGCGGCGCTATAGCAGCTTCCAAAGCATAGGGATTTATTTGATCATAAACCAACGGCTGAGTGATGACAGATTGCAACAAAAGCGCATCGGCATTGCGCAAACCTTTCTCGGTTTTTTCACAGCCAGCAGCAACAGGCTTTAAGGCCGCCGTCGTTAAACCTTTATTCTTTGCAGCCATTAATAACCCTGCAGCAATTAATGTTTTTCCCACGTTGGTATCGGTACCCGTGATAAAAAGTGCTTTCTTGGCCGTTGTTTTTGAGATCATGGAGTTTTCACTTTTACGTAAAACACATCATAGGTCGCAGGCAATACATTATTGCTGCGGAAATTTTCGTAGGCTTGTTTAAATGCCTGTATTTTTTTGCGCCCAGTTAAACCCGTTGCGCGACCGCGATTCATATTTTGTGCGCCCAAGGCTTTCAAGCTGCGCGTTAAATCCGACAACCGCTCAAACTGCATTACTTCCGGCGCATGCTCAAACTCAATGACCTGTAAGGCATTAACCTGCAGATGATGTTCTAACTGCTCGCGCTCATGGAATTGATTAACGTGCACAAGTGCATCCACTTGCTCCCATGCCGATCTTAACTCGCGTAATGTTGCAGGCCCGAGCGTGGTAAATATAATCTCTCCACCCGGTTTCAAAACTCTCTGCAACTCCGCTAATAAGTGCTGCAAATTAGCGCACCACTGCAACGCGAAATTGGAATAGATAATATCGACAGATTGATCAGCAAAAGGCAAATATTCTGCATCAGCACACAATCCGTTTTTTAGCCAGTGATGTTCGCGCGCAAAGCGCAACATTCCCTCCGCAATATCCACACCCACCACCAATGCTTGTGGGTATTTGGATTGCAACCGCGGCGTAAAATAACCCGTACCGCACCCCAAATCCAAAACGACTTGCGCCTCAAGATTCGGGGTCAGCTTTTGCAACAATACGTCGCCCACCTTACGCTGCAAATTGGCCACCGAATCATAGGTAGCGGCAGCGCGACTAAATGAGTGTGCAACTTGCTTTTTATCCAGCGCAACCGGCTGAATAAAATCTTGAATAGCTTGCACTACCACTTCCTGCTGACTCCAGTGCAATGCATGCGCTGCGCCAGCAATAACTTGCACATACTGATGCGGGTTTAATTGCTCAAGCGCTTGCGCCGCTGCGACAGGAACCAATACATCCTTCTCCGCAAGCACATGCAAACCCGGCTGGGTTAGTTCCGCAAAAGCTTCGCGATTATCTAATTGCGATAACAGTTCTAAAGCTTGCAACCAGTTCGGATTAATTTTATCTAGCTCGGCCAGCGCGCGAATTTGCTTTAACAGAGCACGCTCATTGGTATCGCCTTGCGCTAACAAACCACTAAATAACTTCAGTGTTGATTGTGGATCAGCTGCAAAGCTTTTATTGAATTGACGATTCACCGCAAGCGGCATAGCGGTTTCATAATCGCGACTGGCGACAAATTTGGTATTAGCAGCAAGCGTGATAAGGTGTGATATTTTCTGTGGATAGCGCGCTGCGATTTGTACCGCCAACATGCCACCGAGCGACCAACCGATCAGCACGCATTTTTCTGGCAGTTGCGCTGCAATTAATTGTACAACTGCTTCCAGCGTAAATTCAGGAATGGATTCACTTTCACCAAAGCCTGGTAAATCCAGCGCAATCACATTGGCAATATTTTGTAGCCCAGCAATTAACGGCTGCCATGATTGACTGCCGCTGCCCCAGCCGTGCAGCAACACAATATCATCGGATAAGGCTTGTTGTTGCAGAGAGGGATTTTGCAGGCAAGGATAATAATGAGCTGCTAGCGTGTAACTTTTTTCACTCATGCCCACAATCGCCAACATGAGTATTGCCGAGAATATCGCTCAAGGCATTTAGTAATTGATCAACTTGCGCAAGCGTGTGTTCGGCAGAAAAGGTGACGCGCAAACGCGAACTGCCGGGTGCGACTGTGGGAGGGCGAATGGCAATAATTAAAATACCGCGCTCTGCTAATTGTTCTGCAATCATTAAGGCGCGCGCCTCATCGCCAATAATAATCGGTTGAATCGGTGAAAAAGAATCCAGTAACTGCAAACCGAGTTGCTGCGCGCCAACACGGAATCGCGCAATTAATTCTTGTAGGTGTTGGCGACGCCAATGCTCTGCTTGCAGGAGGTGCAAACTAACGCGCGTTGCAGCAGCAACGGCTGGCGGCATAGCCGTGGTGTAAATATAAGAGCGCGAAAATTGAATCAGGGTTTCGATTAAATTTTCACTGCCCGCAATAAACGCACCGAAGGTACCGAAGGCTTTGCCGAGGGTGCCCATTAAAATAGGTAATTCGTCTTGTGTTAAGCCGAAGCGCTCTGCACTGCCGCCGCCGGCTTTTCCCAAGCAGCCAAAACCGTGTGCATCATCTACCATCAGCCACGCATTGTTTTTTTGTGCGAGCGCGGCAAGCTCCGGTAAGGGCGCGCAATCACCATCCATACTGAACACGCCATCGACCACAATCAGTTTGCGCTCGGCCTCAGTTTTGTCTAAACGACTTTGGAGATTGGTTAAATCATTGTGCAAAAAGCGCTGAAATCGCGCACCGCTTAAGAGACCACCATCTAACAAACTGGCGTGATTTAAACGGTCTTCGAAAATCGCGTCACCCTGACCAACTAACGCAGTGATCGCGCCCATATTGGCCATGTAACCCGTGGAAAATAGCAACGTACGTTCGCGACCCGTAAATGCCGCAAGCTCTTCTTCTAAGGCATGATGTTGGCTGGAGTGGCCTGCAACCAAATGCGATGCACCGCTGCCCACACCAAAACTATTTGCAGCACTTTGAAATGCGGCTATTACATCGGGGTGATTAGCAAGGCCTAAATAATCGTTACTGCAAAATGCGGTGTATTGTTTGCCATCGACTACCACTTGCGGTGTTTGCGGCGATTCAAGCACGCGGCGCGAGCGATAGAGTTTCGCGGCACGGCGTTCCGTGAGCGCAAAGGAGAGAACATTATCGATGGCAAATTTTGGATTCACACAAACACACACATTAAATTAAAAATAAGCGACCCAATTGAGCGATAAACTATTGCTATTGAATTCACCATCGTAGGCAACATTCG
>DAOORH010000181.1:0-6885 GCA_035389145.1 Cellvibrio sp. | reverse complement strand
TGGTAACGCGCTTAAGTTTTACGCCTCTGTACGATTGGATATTCGTCGTACCGGTGCAGTGAAGGAGGGTGAAGAAGTTGTCGGTTCTGAAACGCGCGTAAAAGTGGTTAAAAACAAGGTTGCGCCACCCTTTAAGCAGGCAGAATTCCAAATCCTTTACGGTAGCGGTATCAATCGCATGGGAGAGGTGGTGGATTACGGCGTGAAGCTGGGCATGATCGATAAAGCCGGTGCTTGGTATAGCTATCAAGGCAATAAGATTGGCCAAGGTAAAAATAATGTGATGAAGTATTTGCAAGAGAACCCAGTTATTGCAAAGGAGCTGGAGCAAAGAGTTCGCACGGAGCTTTTGGAGTCACCAGCGTTGTCTCTGAGTGCAGGCGGTGCCGAGTCTGCGGATGAAGTGGAACTGTCTGAATAATACCCAAATGGCAAATTTCTGTGCTTAATGGAAGAGCACAAATTGTCAATAAATGTGCAAGTGCGTGCTGCACTGTTGCGCAGCATACTCAGTCTGAGTATGCTGCGTGACAGAGTCGCTTAATCTTAATAAATTTTAAGCGTTGAATTTGTGTAAGGCAGCTAGAGGTTTGTGATGTTTAAAGCAGGAATTTCAACCTTACTCTTGGCCATTTTCTGTTTGAGCGGCTGTGCTACTAAACCCAGGGTTTCTACCGACTATGAGGCTAGCTACAATTTTGCTGCACTCAAATCATTTGCCGTGAAAAGCGCAAAACAAGATACGAAAGAAAATATTCTCATTTCCCCCTTCACCTTAAGTCATATTCACAGCTTGGTTAATTCTGAGTTGGTTAAACGCTATCAGTCTGTGGGTGAAGCTTCTACGCCGGATTTTTATGTAACCTACCACGTGGTGATGGAAGAAAAACTGGAACCTAATGCATACGATCAAATGTATGGTTTCGGCTACTGGGGTAGAAGTTATCGTTATCCCTCATCAATTTTTTATCGCCCACACTTGGATGGCGGTGTGCGGGTCTATAATCAGGGTAGTTTGATTATCGATATGGTTGATGCAAAAACTCAGCAGCCTATTTGGCGTGGTGTATCTGAAAAACGTTTGAATAAAGGTTTTAGCCCCCAAAAACAGCGCGAAATACTAACGAGTGCGGTGTTAGAGGTTTTAGCGCAATTTCCTCCGGTGAATTAATTTTAATTGATATTGTTGAAAGTGGCCGCTCAGCGGCCATTTTTTATGGAGTATTAATGAATACTAATGAACCAACTCCTGCAAGTGTTCGTATGATGGCAATGAACTCATTGGCCATGAGGGAACATTCTGCGAAAGAGCTTCGTGTAAAACTTGCAAAAAAATGCGATCAAGTCGATTTAATAGCCGCAGTTGTTGAAAGATTGCAGCTTGATGGTTTGCAGAGTGATAGTCGCTTTGCAGAGGCATATACCAATATGCGTTTAAGGCAGGGAAAGGGTGCTCAGATAATTCGGTTTGAGCTAAGAGAAAAGGGCATAAGTGATGAGCTTATTAATGCGTGCCTGATAAATGCTGTGCAGGATACTGATTGGAACTTACTCGCATTGAAGGCCTACCGAAAAAAATTTGGTGATAAACCTATAGAAAATCTTAAAGAAAAATCCAAGCGGATACGCTTTCTAACAGCGAGAGGTTTTTCGGCCGCTAACATTGATTATGTCTTCAAATATTCTGTATTAAGAACGGATTAAAGAGTATGACTTCAATAAACTTTTTGAGTTCTGATTCATTGTCATATGTGTGCTCGTAAACAAGTGTTAAAGTCGGGGCAATGTTGCAGTGACGTTATATTATGATAGAAATATTCAAGTGATTTGACCCAAGGCGATTACCATGCATTCCTATTCTTCCCCATTAACGTCTTATCTATTGAGATTGATTATGTCCCCGTTTGTTGTAGCGCGACTACTGGTTTGCGCATCGCTCTTTTTGGCCGCGCCGACATTTTCTCAAAAAGCGCAAAAAGCTGAAGCTCCTCTGGACGTTATTGTTCAGTCTGTAGCCGCGCGTGATTTGCAAAACAATATTGAAGCATTAGGTAATTTACGTGCATATGAATCCACCATCATTACGGCAAAGACTACAAAAACAGTGACTAATATTCATTTCGATGATGGTCAGCGTGTAAATAAAGGTGCGGTGTTGGTCGAAATGACTAACGCGGAAGAGTCTGCATTAATGGATGAAGCACGCTTAACGGCTAACGAAGCAAAAAAACAATTAGATCGTACCGAAGCTTTGGCAAAAACTGGCGCTGTATCGCCTTCTTTATTGGATCAGCGTACGCGTGAATATCAGGCCGCGCAAGCGCGTTATTTAGCAGTACAGGCACGGCTTAAAGATTTAATCATCACAGCGCCCTTTAGCGGTGTTTTGGGGTTGCGCGATATTAGTGTCGGCGGCCTTGTTGCTCCTGGGCAAACTATTACCACCTTGAATGATGACAGTAGAATGAAATTAGATTTCACGGTTCCTGCTATTTATTTACGCAGCTTGCGAATCGGTTTGCCGATCGAAGCGCAAAGCCGTGATTTGGGTAATAAAATATTTAAAGGAATAATTTTTAGTATTGATAATCAAATTGATGAATCAACGCGTTCAATAAAAGTGCGTGCCATTTTAGATAATGCTAATCATGAGTTAAAGCAGGGCTTGTTAATTACCGTTGTTATAAGTGCGGATGTTCGCAAATCCTTAGTCTTGAGCGAGGCTGCGTTGGTGCCTATGGGCAGCAATAATTTTGTGTTTGTATTGCAGCCTAATAAAAATACCGGCGTATCACCTTGGGTTGCTGAAAAACGTCAAATTCAAATAGGCCAACGTTATAAGGGTTTTGTAGAAGTTCTGAGTGGATTAAAAGATGGCGATAAAGTGGTCACTCATGGTTTGCAAAGAATACACGCAGGTCAAGCTTTAAAAATCATGGCAGAGCAGTCTAATGATCCAGCTAAAAAGACCGAGTCATTAGCTGAGTTGTTGCAACAGCAGAAAAAATCAGAGGGCAAATAGCATGATGCTCTCCAATGTTTCAATCCGACGCCCTGTTTTTGCGTCCGTTATTTCTTTGTTGTTGTTAGCTTTTGGTATTCTTGCGTTTGATCGCCTTTCTTTGCGCGAATATCCCAATATAGATCCGCCCATTGTTTCTATTCGCACTACCTATCCTGGCGCTGCTGCCAACATTGTTGAAACACGAATTACCAAACCTATTGAAGACCGCATTGCGGGCGTTGAGGGTATTCGTTATATCGAATCCAATAGTGAAAACGGCGTTTCAAATATTACCGTTACCTTCAACATAGAACACGATATAGAAGCGGCAGCGAACGATATTCGCGATAAGGTTTCGAGCGCGGCGAGATCATTGCCTATTGAAGCTACAGCTCCCGAAGTTCAAAAAATAAATTCTGATGATGAAGTTATTGTATGGATGAGTTTGGCCGGCGATGGCATGACTGTGCCAGAGCTTTCCGATTACGCAAAACGTTATATTGTGGATAAATTTTCTGCCGTAGAGGGTGTTGCACGCGTGCGCATTGGCGGTGAGCAAAGCTACGCTATGCGGGTTTGGCTGGATAGAAAAAAACTGGCTGCGCATAATCTCACCGTAGCGGATATTGAGAATTCACTGCGCGCAGAAAACGTTGAGCTACCAGCAGGCAGTATTGAATCCCAAGAGCGACAATATACGGTGCGTATGGCGCGGACTTATCGCACACAGGAACAGTTCTCACAGCTGGTTGTAAAACATGCCGCCGATGGTCATTTAATTCGCTTGGGCGATATCGCTAAAGTAGAAAGAGGTACAGTTGAAGATCGAAATTTGTTTCGTGGTAACGGTGTATCCCAAGTGGGGATCGGTATTGCAAAACAATCGACGGCCAACACCTTGGATGTTGCGCGCGGCGTACAAGCACAACAAGAGTTAATGAATAAAAGTTTACCCAAAGGTATGAGCATTGAAGACAGTTACAACAGTGCTGTTTTTATTGAGCGCGCCATTCATGAGGTTTACATCACCTTAGTCTTGGCCGTATCGCTGGTTGTGTTTGTTATTTATGTTTTTCTTGGCAGTGTACGTGCCATGATTATTCCGGCGGTTGCTGTGCCGGTTTCTATTGTTGCTACTTTTATCGTTCTCGCGCTCATGAATTTTTCCGTCAATATGCTTACCTTACTCGCCTTAGTATTGGCGATTGGTTTGGTGGTGGATGATGCGATTGTAGTGCTGGAAAATATTGTGCGTCATATTGAAGAAAAAGGTAAGCCCGTTTTATTAGCCGCTTATGACGGTGTGCGAGAGGTGGGCTTTGCCGTAATTACTACCACCATGGTGTTAATTTCTATTTTTATTCCTATCGTTTTTGTTAAAGGTGATGTGGGGCGACTGTTCTCAGAGTTTGCGGTCACTATGGCGGCAGCGGTGGGTTTTTCTGCGCTTGTCGCTTTAACTTTATCGCCGATGATGGCTTCAAAGATTTTACGCAAAGAAACACGTAGAAATGCCTTTGTTGAAAAAGTTGATGTGAAAATGCATCAGCTGCGAGATTCCTACAAAACAATCATTGTTAAAAGTTTGAAGAAAAAGCCCATCACTATTGCAATTTTTGTTGCCATGTTAGGTGTATGTTTTGCTTTGGCGGTATTTATTCCCAGTGAGTATGCACCTAAAGAAGATCGCGGTAATTTCATGATTATGGTGAATGGCCCAGAGGGTGCAACCTACGATTACATGGAAGAATATATGGCAGAAATTGAAAAACGCTTACTGCCTTATGTAGAAGCGGGTGAAATTTCACGCTTGATGGTGCGCGCACCACGCGGGTTCGGCGGCGTTGAAAGTTACAATGGCGGTATAGCAATAGTTGCCTTGAGCGATTGGAGTGAACGTCGCAATGGCTTTGTCATTATGGACGAAATCAAAGCCAAGCTAAGTGATCTGCCGGGCGTTACAGCCTCGCCAGTTATGCGTCAGGGCTTTGCGAGCGGTTCATCTAAGCCAGTGCAGTTTGTAATAGGTGGTGGTACCTATGAGGAACTTGCGCAGTGGCGCGATATTTTGTTGGAAAAAATTAGTCAAGATAATCCAGGCTTAACGAATATTGATTGGGATTACAAAGAAACTAAACCGCAAATTGAAGTGCGTGTAGATACCAATCGCGCTGCAGATTTGGGTGTGAGCGTAAGCACCATAGGTTACACCTTGGAAACTCTCTTGGGTTCGCGCCGAGTCACAACTTATATTGAGCAGGGTGAAGAATATGATTTAATGATTCAAGGTGAGCGCGATGAGCAGCGGACTAAAAATAGTTTAGAGAATATGTATGTGCGCTCAGACAGCACCGGAAAATTAATTCCGCTTGCAAGTTTAGTTACGCTGGTTGAGGTGGCAGATGCTAGCCGTTTGAATCGTTACAACCGTGTGCGTTCACTGACGATTGAAGCAGCCTTATCCGATAAGCTTACCCTCAGTGAGTCGCTCGGCTACCTCAATCAATTGGTGAAAGATCATTTGCCGGCCACGGCGACAGTAGATTATCGCGGTATGTCGCGCGACTATAAAAACTCCAGCGGCTCAATGTTCTTTATGTTTGCCATGGGGATTTTAATTACCTATTTAGTATTGGCGGCGCAGTTTGAAAGTTATGTGCATCCCTTTGTCATTATGCTCACAGTTCCGCTTGCTATCGCAGGTGGTTTATTCGGTTTGTGGATCACGGGGAGCACGCTCAACTTGTATTCGCAAATTGGGCTCATAATGCTCATTGGGCTTGCAGCTAAAAACGGTATTTTAATTGTTGAATTTACCAACCAGCTGCGCGATCGTGGAGTCGAATTTAGCGAAGCATTGTTAGAAGCATCTTCCGCGCGCTTACGCCCGATTATAATGACGAGCTTAACGGCGGTGGCCGGTGCACTTCCGCTGGTGATTTCATCGGGCGCAGGTTCAGAAACTCGATTCGTGGTGGGTATTGTGATTATTTCCGGCGTTATAGTTGCGACTTTCTTTACTCTATTTGTGGTGCCTGTGGCTTACACGCTATTGGCAAAAAATACGGGTTCGCCAAATGATGTGAGTAAAAAACTCGATCAAGAAGTCGCACATTTTAATGCGGTAGACGATTAATACTGCTTAGATGATTAATGATGCGTTAATAATTAAGAGACGCTGCCTAGGCTAATTATCTGAGCAGCATCTCTTAGACTCATAAAAAGTTTAATAATGAAAAACGTGAGAGACTTACATGCATACTAAAAATTTGATCGCTGTAATTGCAGTTTTTGTTGCAGTATTTCTTTACGGTTGCACCAGTCAGAGCTCAAAAAAACTACAGTCAGAGATATGGAAGTTTGACTCTCTAACGAATATTAATGGTTACACAGTCGAGCAAATGGGGCAGCCCAAGGTGGTGAGCACTCCATTGGGTAAGGCAGTCAGTTTTGATGGCGATGGCGATCGCTTATTAGTTAATGCTAATCCACTCGGTGATGCTACTGAGTTCACAATAGAAATTATGTTTAAACCGAATGATGGGTTTCCCAAAAATCACGAGCCGCGCATTTTCCATATTGAATCGACTGATAATCCTGCTCGCCGCATCACCATAGAGTTGCGTTTGAACGATAAAAAGCAGTGGTATTTTGATGCCTTTATCAAATCAGAAAAATCCCAATTCACATTAATCGATCCTACCAAAGTTCATCCTGTAGGCGAATGGGCTCACGCTGCTATGACCTATAAAGATCGTCAGTTTGTTTCCTACGTGAACGGCAAAAAAGAATTAAGCGGAGAGGTGGATTATCTGACGATTCCCGCTAACGCAAAAACCTCAGTGGGCGCGCGCATGAATCAAATTCATTGGTTTAACGGG
>DAOORH010000180.1:0-6895 GCA_035389145.1 Cellvibrio sp. | reverse complement strand
CAATAACCACTAAGCCGGTAATAGCCCAACCGCTCCAAATAGTCTATCGCGGGGGCTACTTCATCTACCTGCAAGCCTCGCTGTTGTAATTGCTGCAATTGCTCAGCAAAGGAAACCCAAGGCTTGATAGTTTTTTTACTCACCCCAACACCGCCTCAAGCTGCGCTTGCGCCTCGGGAATACGCAGTTCGCCGGAGATAAGTTTGGGGAGGAGGGTGTCGCGGAGTTGTTCCAAGTTGCGACTCTGAATTTCAATTTCATTTAATCTCAATTGAATAGGCTTCAACGAAGCGTTAAATGAATGTAATACTTCGCCCGACGACATCAGAATTTTTAATTCTCCTAACTGAGTCAGACTAAAGTTAGCTTGAACCGCCTGAACTATTTTTGAGTTAATTTCGTCTTGAAGTCTCTTGCCTTGAATATTCAATTTAACTAACTGCAAATGCAAATCCGAATCAGAAAGTCTGATAAATGCTAAGGCTTGATTGCAATTACAGCCGTGCAAATCTTTTTGAACAACACTTGTGCGCCCGATAGATCCTGCAATTGATATTAACAAGTCATCTTTTTCTAAGATTGAACGTTTGAGGGCACCTTCGCTAATTGATTTAGGAATTAGCTCCAGACCTCCATGCAATATCTTTCCATCACTAGAAATATCTTTAACTTTTAAAAATGGAATTGCACCAACATCTGTAGCTTTCTCCAAATCGCTTTTTGTTGGTGTTGTGCCTTTTGATATTTTGGTTGAAAGCGATTTTAAATCTGTAACCCCCCACCCCAACGGCACCCACCCCAAACTCTCCGTCAATTCAAATTCACTCGGAAAAAGTTTACGAATATTTTCTGGCAGCGGTTTGTGATCTGCTTTGGCTAATTGCAGCTGACGGCGCTCGGCGCGGTCTTGTAGATCACTCGGAATTTCATTGCCTGCGGCCAAGGCGTTGTCGATCACGGGGTCAAAATCTACAAACCAGCTTTTGAATAAGGCTTGCGCCATTTGTTCTAGGGTTTGGTTTAGTTGGCGGTTTAGGGTGATTTTGTTGTCGAGGGAACTGAGGATTTGAGCGATATATTCTTGCTCTTCTAACGACGGAAGATTAAATCTAAATTCACCTAATTTTTTAACGGGTAATCGCGCTTGATTTGCACTTCCTCCAGCGCTATTCGCGGCATGCCAAGCGAAATCCTCAAACTTAAGCCGATAATACAAAAAAGAGTTATTTAGTCTTTTCTCGTCAGGAACAACGCAACAAGTATTCTGATTTTGAATTGCGCCCACACTAGAAATTGGGGCACGAACAACCTTGCCCACAACTGACGACCAATTAGGCGGCCACGACCCTACAGTAGCTACGATCACATCATCTTTCGCAATCAAATGAGAACTCCATTTTTTCGCATGCTCTGACTCAACAAAATTGCAATCAGACAAATCAATAGAATCAGTTGTAAAGTCTGACACTCTAGCTAAGGGAACCCCCACATCCGCAAAAAAATCTTGCTTTACGCCAGCTCCATTTCGCATATTAGCGACTTGATCTAATGAAACGATTTCCCACTCACTCCCCATAACCCAACACCTCCAAGTTCTGGCGAATCACCTTATCCAGCACTTCTGCTTCTTTCATTTGCGCAAACAGGGTTTGGCTTAGCTCGCGCATTTTGTCTTCAAAGGCGATGCCGTCGTCTTCAATATCTGCTGCGCCTACATAGCGGCCGGGGGTGAGGACGTAGTCGTTGGCTTTGATGTCTTCGAGGCTGGCGC
The DNA here is from genome assembly GCA_035389145.1 of Cellvibrio sp. GTDB lineage: Bacteria > Pseudomonadota > Gammaproteobacteria > Pseudomonadales > Cellvibrionaceae > Cellvibrio. The sequence goes on along the minus strand of DAOORH010000180.1, from coordinate 5,124 downwards.
TTTTTGAGTAACCGGCTTGGTCTAAGTAATTTTCAGAACCGTTTTTCCAATCGTGATAGGTGCCTGCAATTGTAGCTAAGTCATCCACCGTAAGTTCTTTGTGGATACGGCTCATCATGGTGCCCATTTGGCGGGCGTCGATAAACAGGGTTTTACCTTTACGGTTCCCGCTTTTGTTTTTGGTGATAAACCACAAGCACACGGGAATTTGCGTGGTGTAAAACAACTGGCCGGGTAAAGCGATCATGCAATCCACATGGTCGTTTTCGATTAGCTGTTTGCGTATTTCACCTTCGCCACTGGTGTTGGTGCTCATGCTGCCGTTGGCGAGTACAAAACCGGCGGTGCCGCTTTCACTGAGTTTGCTCAGCATGTGCAAAATCCACGCGTAGTTGGCGTTGCCGGTGGGTGGTACGGGGTAGCCTGCCCAGCGGGGGTCGTCTACTAATTCGCTGTCGGAGCGCCACTGCTTTTGGTTAAAGGGCGGATTGGCCATGATGAAATCGGCTTTTAAATCCGGGTGCTGGTCTTTAAAAAAGGTATCGCCCGCTACATCGCCCAGGTTGCCCGCAATACCGCGAATAGCGAGGTTCATTTTGGCGAGTTTGTAAGTCGTGCTGGTGTATTCCTGCCCGTAAATGGAAATGTCTTTTTGGTTGCCGTTGTGGCTGTTAATAAATTTAATCGACTGCACAAACATACCGCCAGAGCCGCAGCAAGGGTCGTAAATTTTGCCTTTGTAGGGTTCCAACATTTCGGCGAGCAGTGCGACGACTGACTTGGGCGTATAGAACTCGCCCCCGCCTTTGCCTTCAGTCGCGGCAAATTTGCCCAGGAAATATTCATACACACGCCCCACCAAATCTTCTTCGCTCATGTGGCATTCATTGGCGAGAGTGTTGATGTTATTGATGGTGTCCAGCAGCGCCGCGAGTTTGCTTGGCTCTAAACCTAAGCGCGAGAAATAGTTGTCAGGTAATGCGCCCGCGAGGGATTTATTGTTCTTTTCTACCGTGTGCAATGCGGTGTCGATCTTTAACGCAATATCATCTTGCTTGGCGTGTTTGAGTACCCAATCCCATCGGGCTTGCTCGGGTAAATAGAACACGTTGTCTTGCGCGTAGAATTCCACCATATCGATGAACGGCGCCTTGCCATCGTCAATTAAGGCTTGGCGGCGCGCTTCAAATTTATCGCTAATGAATTTTAAAAAGATGAGGCTGAGCACAATGTGTTTGTACTCGGAGGACTCCACACTGCCGCGCAGTTTGTTGGCGCTGTCCCACAGGGTTTCTTCAAAGTTGGAATTGCCTTTTGCGGCAGTGCTTTTAGTGGCGGTGGCTGGCTTCTCGGCCATAACAGCGGTTTCCCTTTTTGTTGTTGTTCATTGTAGGTTTTGTTGCGAGGGATTTTGCCTGAAATGGGGGCGTTTGTCTTAGGTTTAGTGGCGGGAGTTAATACGAATGAGTGGATTAAATATCAGGATTTGTTAGGTGTACATGAGGTTTGGGGAAGGTTGAGGCGGTAGATTGAGGTGAAAACACCTAGGACAAATACTGGGCGCTCATGGGGTTTGGCAGTTGGTGCCTAAGGTTTAGCGATTAAATTTTGGCTGCTGCGGGCTTTTCCTTCTGAGGTTTTTGGCCCTGTGCTGGCGCCCCCGTGAAATTTGCAGCGACCGTTGTAGTGGCCTACGCCATCATTTTTGCAGCGTGTGCCTTTGCGTGTTTTTGCGCCGCAAAACATACCGCGACAAGCCTCTGGGAAAATAGGGAACACAATAGAGTCTTGATCTGGGCCGAACTGGTGAAAGAGGTGGATCTTCTCTTTAAATTCTTGGCCGTGTTTTTTAAGCAACTTGCGCAGCTCTGGTGTTCCGTAATGTGATTCCATTGATCGCCTCTGTTGAGTCATGCAACTAATATCAGCAAGCGATTAGGTCAACTCAATCGGCTTGCTGAGTAGTTGTTGGCGGTGGCGTCTTTGTAGCCTTTGCCGCGCGTTTTGGCTAAGTAAGAGCTGCGATAAAAGGCTGTGTTGAATTGCGTTTTATCGCCCCGGTGGATCATGGTGTAGCAAGATTTTGGTGTGTAGGGTTTTGGCTCATCCCTGATTGTCCAATAATGCTCTATCCACTCAATCACTTTTGCTGGGTGCCGGATTTGGTGGCCGTTTAACATGAGCGTGAGGTGGTAGTGTTGCTGCTTTGCAGATTCCAACTCCCTTACCCAGAGATGCCCAACAACACTCATTTGATAACGCTCTAGCAGCCATTGTTTGCACCGCCGTAGCATCATTGAGATTTGGTGGTTATCACCTGTGTAGTCGTGGAGATGTAAATCCAACCGAAAAACCAACACTCGCGAATGCCGATTTAACATGGCATCCATTTGCCCAACCAATGCTTTGAGTATGTCTTGGTAACAGCCATACCGCTTAGTTACATTGATGGGCAACTCACGCCCTTGGTATCGCCACACAGTTTCACCAATAACCGTTCTGTTCAATGACGGCGCTTGCCCACGCTATCCCTAGCATTGGTATTGGGTTGTTTAAGAGGTAAGGAGATACTATGAAATACCTACTCAATATTGTCAGTGAAAAATCACCCAAGTGATTGTTTGGCAAACTCTTTTTAAAATATATTTGCTTGAACTGGGGTGACAATTTCAGGTTGCTATTAGAAGGGAATATTCGCATTAGGCGGCCTCCCCTGTTCTGCGTTGCTCGGGAAAAGTAGCAATTAGCTTTTGAGCTACGTCATCTGAAATTAGCTCGGCATTGCGTGCCTTGCGGAAAGCATTCACTAAGGCAACAGCCTTTTCTGCCTCGCGCGTATTGGCCAACCAATACCAGGTAAATGAGGTGTTGGTTTTATGCCGAGTAATATGAGGTTTGCGCACCCGGTCAATCGTAAAACCGCGATCCAAATACAGCTCGCTTATGGTAGTCGGCAATGAAGTTTCGCCGTAGGAAGGTAACTCGGTAAGTTTTGAAATACCGGTTAAGCCCGCACACAACAAATCAAATAATGCGAGCTCATGTTTGCAAGGTGGAAGAGTTTTTGTATTTGTCATTGGCTTACACCTCTTCCTTGTCTAAATCATCAACCATCTTTTTAATTTCGCTAAGCTTCCAAACTGTGGTTTTTTCCCCCAATTTCCGCCCACGCGGCGCCCTACCATCTGCAATCATTTTCCAGAAGGTACTCTTGCCAATTGGCAAAATTTGAAGAACTTGCGGCAATCGAATTAATGGGTCAACAGCTAGTGAATTAATTGCTTCGGATTTTGGTGCGATAGATGTAGTGGTCATAATAAATACCTCGGATCTTTAAAACGAAAAAACCCGCCGTGATTGCTCAGGGCGGGTTCTGGTTTGCTTTCTTCACTGAGTTCGATTTTATTTATTCATGCTTTTCTTTCCTCCAAACAAAAAAAAGCCCGCTCATGTGACTGAGCGGGCTAGGGGTGGTACACACAAAATTTGGCCAAAAAAAAGCCTCGCACAGTGGCGAGGCCTTGAGTTTATTTTGTTTAGGGCGCAGAGCCCGATAGTGGTTAAAACATACCAAAGAACGAAAAATAATACAAGTGCAACACGGCCTAAACGAATCTAAAATCGTGCAAGATGCTCTGGAAATAAGAATGCAAAAAAATCTTACTGATTAATTTGTTTGCCGAAGCTAACGGTGATTACCTTACTGCTAGCCGCCAACTCTCTTAGACGCTCTAAATAATCTGCCCATTTTTGCATCATTTCTTTTCGTTGCGGTAGGTAGGTCGTACGGTTGTACGCACGGCCAAGCGCATCACGAACAGCATGCGCTAGCTGCTGCTCTATCATTTCAATCCGAAACCCTAGCACTTCATCCATGATAGTCCTGGCGCTACCTCTAAAACCGTGAGTGGTGTGCTCGGTTTTCGTGTCATAGCCCATCGCTCTTAGTGCTTTATTGGTAGAGGCGATACTCGCAAAACCGTCATTACGTCTTTCGCTGGGGAACACATACTGGCCGTAACCTGTCAGCTGTTTTAACTCCGTCAGTATTTGAATGGATTGTTTGCACAAAGGAACTATGTGAAGGGTGTCGGTTTTTGTTACCAAATAACGCCACTCTCCATTTTCAAAATCTAGATCACTCCACTTCATGGTTACCATTTCGCCGATGCGCTGAAACAGTAACGGGCAAAGCGCCAAAAGCGAGCGGATGACGTACCCACCATGATAGTTTTCAATATCGAGTAATAGCTTTCCGAACTTTTTAGGTTCCGTAATGGCGGGAAAATGCTTAGTAGGCGTTTTAGGTAAAGCGCCTCTCAGGTCGTCTACGGGATTATTTTTTGTTCGCTGAGTAACCCGCGCATATTTAAAGATTTGCCCCAGTACTTGCCGCGCTCTGTGAGCGACCTCATTCGCGCCACGGCCGTCAATTCGGTTTAACAACTCAAGGAGCTGTACCGAAGTAATGGCGTCAATACTGAAAGTACCCAGCGAGGGAAGTAGATCGTTATTAATTAGCGCAAGGCGTTTAACGGCTGTAGCAGGCGCCCATGTTTTTATTTGTTTTGCATGCCATTCTAGAGCAAGCAGCTTGAATGTGTTTTTGTTACTGGCATCTTGCGTGGCTTTAGCGGCCTTTTCTTGCGCTTTAGGGTCCACACCTTTGGCAATCAATGACCTCGCCTTATCCCTTTCGGTGCGGGCATAACTTAGAGATATTTCAGGGTAGCTGCCGATAGTATATATGTCGGCTTTCTGGTCTATTGGCCTACGGTATCTGAGCTGCCAAGTCTTGGAGCCCGTCTTACGAATCAGTAAGCGCAACCCCTTTTCATCGGGTAACGGATAGTCCTTTTCCGCTGGCTTGGCGGTTTTACATTTCAGCTCTGTTAGTGCCATAAGTCACCCACTTTTACACTGGAACCCAATTAAACCGTACTCACAACCATACTCACAAAATGTGCTGGATTTGTGAGTATTGCGTAGGACGGCGTTGGACACAGTATAAACAAAAAACCCCGCAATTACGCGGGGTTTAGGGTGATACCGGACGGTATCGACTTTGCATTTGGTACCAGTGGTCGGACTCGAACCGACACGCTTTTAAGGGCGCGGGATTTT
>DAOORH010000179.1:0-6924 GCA_035389145.1 Cellvibrio sp. | reverse complement strand
GCGTGATCAAGGCGCGAATCATAGGCGATAAGTTGCTGCTCAATATTCTCAGAAAAATGAACGCTAAACGTGACTTCTGGGCGCATCAATTGCCAGAGATCGATAATGGAATTGCAATAGGCTTTGATGGGTTTTTGCTTGTGCTGGCCTTTGGTCGCCGCCGAGGAATCTTGCACCATTTGCTTTAGGCTAGCGGCGCACTGCGCAACTTGTTGCGATAGCACGTTTAAATCGGCTGATAGCTGTGAATCCTTTTCATAGTCACTGCGCAACTCTGCCAACAAAACCGTCATAGTCGCCAAGGGTGTATTGATATTATGCGCAGCACCTGCCGCCAAGGTTGCAACTGCAATCACTTGTTCATTGCGCAGTTCATCTTCGCGCATTTCATTCAATACTTCCTCTTGTTGGCGCAGGCTTTTCGCCATTTTCACCACAAAATAAGTAATCAGCGTTGCACTCACAAAAAAGTTAAACCACATCCCAATAATATGCCAACTCAGTTTTGAATGAGCATGCATATGATCCATCGCAAAAATCGGCAGCGCGACATGAAAGAACAACAGCATTGAATAAGCCGCAACACACAGCGCCGTAATAAACCACGTGAATCGCCACGGCAAAGTCGCCGCCGAAATACAGACTGGCACCAGTAAATAAGACACAAACGGATTGGTCGCACCGCCACTAAAATAAAACAGCACGTTAAGGCAAACCACATCAATTAATAACTGAATAAAAAACTCAAGATCAGTGACCGGCAAGGTTTGCCGCAACCGAAAAAACGTAAACACATGCACAGCATTAAACACACACAACACACCTGCCACTTGCGCATAAGGTAAGTTGATATTCTCAATCCAAAAGCTGGCGAGAAAGCTGCACCATAAAAAACTGAGCAGTAAGCTGCGAATAATTGTCAACAGCCGTAAATGCTGTCTTGGGGGTTCGATTACGGTTTTTTGGGCTTGGGGCATATGAATATTTAATTGAGAAAAGTTAGCGTTGAAAGTGCGCGAGTTATTAAGCAACTAATTTATTTGGCAATCAGATAAAGATTATCCCAATAACCTATAAACTCCCCAACACCATCAATTGAACCTATGCCATCAAACATCATACTGCTAACGTTTTCCGGCGCGGGCAAATTGGCGATGTGCAGGTGCTGCCATCCATCAACTCGTTGGGGATCGACGTTTTGTTGGCTAATGCGGTGCCGACCCTTGCAATCGGGTAATTCAAACCACACAACACGCAAACGCCCGCTTCCGGTTTGGGTTGAGTTCGCATCTCGCATAAAATAACCGCCCAGTTCGAACTTGGAATGCCCTCCAGTTTCCAAGCACTGCTCAAATGCACCGCTACCACTCGAGCCCTTAATCGACTGACGAACTACACGCAAACTACCTACATGCTCTTTGTATTTATCAGCATCCCAATGAGTATTCGAATCTAGCTGCCACGCACTTGCGCCTTGATCAAAATCTGGATTTTTCAACAGATTTATACCCACAGGTATTTCAAATGAATATGTTCCCCTTGCTTTAACGCCTATAACTTTATCAATGCCCTTCGGCACCAATGAGATATTGTCCCAATAGCCACTGGAAAGCAGATCCATGCTATGGGTGAAAAAGCTTTTGTTCCAATAGAACGCTCTTTGAAATACATTCAGCTTTCGAATACTTGCCCGCCGATTCTGAGTTACGGTAATCAGTAAAGAATGGCTATTTAGCGCTGATTGTATGTTATCTAGCTTTAGCGTTTGCCAACCCTGTTTTTGCTTGGGTTCGAGATACCCTCCAAACTGTCCTCCACCGGCACATTTATTATCGTCAAACCATATGAAATTCAGCCGGTGCGCGGAGCTTTCTCGCGGATATTCCAGATACGAGAATTCTGCACTTAGCGAAAATTTTCGAGCATCGCCAAAATTAATACATTGGCTGGTATGCACTTCGTGTGTGTACCCATCATCCGGTGCTGGTGATGAGCGACTCAAAACATGATGTGCACCTTGCTGATTAGATGTGCGCACAAGCTTCATATCTGGATGCAGAATCCAAGCCACCGTACCCTGCTCAAAGTCTCCATTTTGTACCAAATTTTCATTTGATGATTGCGCCAGACTAGTGGGTGCATACGCCAAATTTATTAACGCGCCCACTAATATCGCAAAACAGAATCCACACATAGGGTAATTGAATTTAATTTTATCCACAGTCATTCCTTTAATAGAGAGCCAATGTTTTAGCTTACACAATGAAATAGATTAGAAATTGAGTCTTGAAAAATAGTAGTCATAGCGATGATGCCTGAAGGATTATCACTGAAAACCAAACATGACACCTATGTAGACCGCGTAACCTAATAAAAAGCACGCACCTTTCGCGCGCGATACTCGCAAACCAAAAAATAAAAATGCCAGCAACAATAAAGTCGCACCCAACATTACCCATTGGTCGATATGCAGAAACCGCCCTGTAAAGGGTAAGGGAGAAATAACAGAAGCCGAACCCAAAATAAGCAAAGTATTAAATATATTGCTGCCAATAATATTACCCACTGCCAAATCGGCCTCACGTCGCACCGCCGCGACAATAGATGCAGCCAATTCCGGTAAAGATGTACCTGCCGCAACTACAGTTAAGCCTATAATCGCATCTGGTACGCCAAAGGTTTGAGCCAAACCTACCGCGCCCAATAAAAAACGGTCTGCACCGTAAACCAGAAGCGCAAAGCCCACCAAGAGCACCAGTATCGCTATGGGCATAGCCATAGGTGTTGCTTCAATGTTATCGGCTTTTTGTTGATGCAGCTCTGCAGCTGGGTCGTGTATATCCGCTTTCTCAGTGCGATAGGCCCACACCAAATAGGCAGCCAATAGTAACAACATCAGCAGCCCGTCCCAGCGAGAGAGCCCACCAATACTCGCCAACCCCATAAATAGCGCGCTCGCCACAAGCAAGGTCAAACCATCTCGCTTTAAACAACGTAAGTGTGCCTGCAAAGGTACAATCAGGGCACTAACGCCCAAAATAAGAAGAATATTGGCGATATTGCTACCAATGACATTGCCCACCGCAATTTCAGGTTCCCCACTTAAGGCCGCTTTAATCGATACCACTAATTCAGGCGCAGAAGTACCAAACCCTACAATTACTAACCCGGCCAGTAGCGGCGATGTGCCCAATCGCCGTGCCGTTGCCAAAGCACCTCGTACCACAGCTTCACCGCCAATAATGAGCAACACCAAGCCTAACAACAGCCAGAACAAATTAAGCATAGATTCCCCTCACGTTTGGAGTTTAGATTTACATTAAGTAGGCGTTTGTGCCGATAACAATTTCAACCCGATAATTCCGGCAATAATCAGCACAAAACACAATAATTGCAGGATACTCACATCTTAACTAAAGCGATTGAGCGAAGCCGTACTAAAAACGCTGATTCGGAAAATAATTCTCCTCTATCCAGCTCTTGCGGTAGATTAACAGCTGGATTCTTGCCTGCGCGAGGATGACGAGAAATATATAAATTAATTCTGTAGGTTGGGCATATTCACATGGATGTGAAGTAGTAGCGCAATGCAGGAGCAATTGCCGAGCCATCCCCAACAAAATACTCACCACATATTTTAAATTTATTAGTCACGGTAAATAGTTTCAATTAGGTGAAAACCAAATTGCGTTTTAATGGGGCCATGCACTACATGTATCGGCAACTTAAAGACCACATTATCGAATGCTTTCACCATTTGACCGGGGCTAAACTCGCCAAGGTTTCCGCCCTTTTTCGCTGAGCTACAGCTAGAGTGCTTCCGCGCCATAACACCAAAATCAGCGCCTTTGGCGATAAGTTGTTTTATCTTCTCTGCCTAAGTTTGAGTTTTAACTAAAATATGCCGAGCGGATGCTGTTTGTCTTTTTGAATTCATTTTTATTCACCGAAAACTTTAAATTTATTGGTGATAACCATCACCTATTCTTACGCCGACCTTAACTTTAACGCATCCACAAATAAACGAAACAAAGGGGAAAGATGGCGGCTGGGATAATACATATAGTAACCTTCGTAAGTGATTGACCAATCACTTAACAGGCTAACCAGCCTACCCGCATTCAACTCACTTTCTGCCATGGCCGATGGCACCCACGCCAAGCCCAACCCATGCACTGCGCCTTTCATTAACAAGTGTGCGTGATTAACAATCATGGCGGATTGAGGCCGGTAGCTAATCACACTTTGAAGCTGAGTTTTATCAGGATTTTGAAATTCCCAAGCCATAATATTTTCATGCCGTGGCAAACGCATTGTTAAACAACGATGCTCCTGCAAATCCTTCGGCGCCTGAGGTGAGCCATGAGCGGCAATATAATCTGGTGAAGCAACTACAATCATTTGCACATTTGGCGTAACCCTAACTGCCACCATATCTTTATCAACATCACCACCCAACCGAATACCTATATCGAAGCGGTCTTTAACTATATCTGTCAGCGCATAGTCGGTAGTGATTTCCAGTAGCACATCGGGATAATCCATTGCGAACTTGGCGAGCTTATCCCACAACAGCAGATTGATAACGTGCTCGGAACTATTGATTCTTAAAGTTCCTCGCGGCGAATCACGGAACTCATTCAACCGCCCCAATTTCTGCTCGATGCCTGTAATCAAGGGCTCAATTTCTGCGCGCAAACGCTCGCCCGCTTGCGTTGGCGAAACACTGCGAGTGGTGCGATTCAGCAACTTGACGCCGATTCGATCCTCTAGTGTTTTGATGGTGTAACTCAACGCCGATTGTGAAACACCGAGTTGACCCGCCGCTTTGGTAAAACTACCAACCTGCGCAACCAAGATAAATGCACGCAAGTCATTTAAATTTTCGGGCATCAACTTATACCTTTTGGCCGCTGTGGCTCTGTTTGATTATGCAAATTAGGTTACAACGTAGATCATTTTACCGAGCAATTAACCCATAAAAGCACCACATTAATCAAATTTGCTTATAAATCTATGCAGAATATGGGGCTTAATTGATCAACGCTTACTGGCTATGGTGAGGTCAAGCGCTTAGGCAACCTTAAACAAAGAACAATTGAGGAAATTCACGCCTTCGCCACCGTCTCGCCCCCTGAGACAAATGACTCGATTTTGCCATATTCAATCCTTGGCCTAGTAAGTGGAAACAACATATGTCACCAACCTTATCCTCCCCACTGAAACGAATTAGCGCATTAGATGCGCTTCGTGGTTTTGCATTGCTTGGCATTATTGTCATGCACCTGCTTCAACATTTTGGTTATGGATTTGTGCCGGCAACTCAAGAAATTCTACATTTCCCGCGCTTGGACGCGGCAATCCAGTGGGTAGGCAACAACATTGTTATGGGACGATTTATCAACATTTTTGCTTTTTTATTTGGCATGAGTTTATTCATTCAAATTGATAAAGCCGCGAAAAAAGGAATCGACTTTCGATACCGTTTTGTATGGCGAATGATTTTACTCATGCTATTCGGGTTGCTATGCCATTCGTTTTACAACGTTGAAATCATCTCTGTCTATGCTTTTTTTGGCCTGCTGCTGTTGGCGCTTTATCGGGCAAAAACTTGGATATTAGTGATTCTGTCTATAGTGCTATTGCTAGGTGTACCGCGCGTTGCTCAGGTTCATTTTCACAATCAACAGGTTACCGCCGAGCTGGGCTTATCCGAGCAGGTAGTCAACACTCAACCACAAACTAACAGGGCTCAACCTGAGCACCTCACCAATCCTTCTTTTATTAACTCAGCAAAATTTAATTATACGGAGCGTCTTGCGGCAAAGCTTAATTATCAATTTGGCTACATTGGTAGAGGCTACGTGACCTTTGCTTTATTTATTTTAGGCTTGCTGGTAGGGCGAAGCCGCTTCTTAGAAAGCGCTAATCTAAATAAGAAAAAATTACTGTACGTATTTGCGAGCTTTACGGCTTTCACTATCGCCATCAGCACATTACAAACTTTGATGCCTGAACAAAACATCCGCATATTTTTTAGGGCGGATGGCGTACATCTACCTTGGCCACTTGTTTTATATCAGACACTCAGTGACCTCAGTTTAGTAACCTATTCCGGCGCATTAGCAAGCGGGTTTCTCGCACTTTATTATTCCAACCGTTTTGGCCGATATTTGGAGGTTTTGTCTCCTTATGGTAGAGCAGCCTTGACGAACTATATTATGCAAGGCGTCATCGGCAGCATTTTGTTTGCGCCTTGGGCATTTGGTTATACATTTGGTTCATGGGGATATTTCGTTCTGGTCATGTTGGGATTGCTAATATATTTGGTTCAATGGGCGTTTAGTTATGTGTGGCTCAAACATTACCTATACGGCCCTCTGGAGTGGTTGTGGCGCAGTGGCACATATATGTCATTCCAATCATTTATCATTAAGCAACAGAAATAGAAGATGCTTGATAAGCAATGCAACCAAGAGCCTTCACATTATTCACTGACCGATTTTCGCCTTGAGAATATCTGACAAATAAACATGAAGTTACTCACAACAATTCAAACCTATTACGGAGATAAGATATGACTTACACCCAATTTTTCAATAACGCATTTAAAGCAAAATTATTCGCTCTGCTAATATGCTTTCCAATGCTGCTAACACCAACAACATGGGCAGCAGATGCTATGCTGCCAATAAAACCAGAGGCATCCATCTCGAACGCCGAGCAGAAAATTATTGATCTTTCGAAAACAAAATGGCAATGGATGGCAGAACGCAATGTGGATGAGCTAGACAAGCTTTTTCACGCAAAGTCGGTGTTTGTGCACATGTCACGCACCATGTCTAAAGCGCAAGAACTTGAAGTGATACGCAGCGGCGGGATTGAATACAAGAAAGCAGATATTCATGAAGTATCGGTAAACAT
>DAOORH010000178.1:0-7035 GCA_035389145.1 Cellvibrio sp. | reverse complement strand
TTTAGAGCCGGAAATTATGCACGCAGTGGCTGATTTAGGTTTTAGCTATTGCTCACCGATTCAAGCCCAGTCTTTACCTCATGCTTTGCAAGGTAAAGATGTAGTTGGCAAAGCCCAAACGGGTACAGGTAAAACAGCGGCGTTCTTAACGACGATTATCGATGACTTGTTGAAGAATCCCATCCCTGAAAAACGCTATGCCGGTGAAGCTCGTGCGCTCATTATTGCGCCCACTCGCGAGTTGGTTATTCAAATCGCTGAAGACGCAAAACTGCTCTGCAAATATACCGATTTAAAAATCCACACTCTCGTAGGCGGTATGGATTACGTAAAACAACAGCGTCACTTGCATGAAGATTTAGTGGATATTCTGGTGGCAACACCGGGGCGTCTATTGGATTTCTGCGGTAATAAAGATGTGTATCTCGATCAGTTGGAAATACTCGTAATCGATGAAGCCGACCGCATGTTAGACATGGGTTTTATCCCGCAAGTGCGTCAAATTGTTCGCCAAGCGCCCAAGCGTGAAGATCGTCAAACTCTATTCTTCTCTGCCACCTTTACCGATGAAGTGCGCACCTTGGTGGAACAGTGGACTTTCCAGCCCGTTACTATCGATATCCAGCCCGAAAATGTGGCTAACGATACCGTTGAGCAACACGTGTATTTGGTCTCTACTGAAGAAAAATACACGCTGCTCTATAACCTGATTCAACAAGAACATGCCGAGAGCATGATTGTGTTTGCCAATCGCCGTGATGAATGCCGCGATCTGCAAGAAAAATTATTGCGCCACGGCGTTAACGCCGGTTTGCTCTCCGGTGAAGTTAACCAAGGTAAACGTGTTTCTACACTCGATGCGTTTAAAAATGGCGAAACCAAAGTCTTGGTGGCCACGGATGTTGCTGGTCGCGGTATTCACATCAACGATATTAGTCACGTGGTGAATTTCACTCTGCCAGAAGAACCAGAGGATTATGTTCACCGTATTGGTCGTACTGGGCGTGCAGGCAAATCTGGTACCTCTATTAGTTTTGCGTGTGAAGATGATGCTTTGCGTTTAGAGCCTATCGCAAAACTCTTGGGTAAAGAAATTAAATGCGAGCAACCGCCAGAGTATTTATTGCTGACTCCACCTGAATTACCGCCGGCACCAAAAAGCGCGCGCGATGATCGCCCGCGCAGCTCAGGTGCGCGTACCAATCGCAGTGGTACTCGTAACAGCAGTGGTGGGCGCAGTGGCGGTCATCGCCCGGGTGGACGCCCCAGCCGATAGTTCTACTTGAATTAAATAATGTATAAGCCGCGCAATTATAGTCTGCGCGGCTGTAGTAAAAAATCGAATTGGTTTATTTCATGTCATCCACAAAGTCGGCGTTGCTAACTCTCCATGTAGGCGCATTTTTAATGGCGGCTACAGGGTTGTTTTCGCAGATTATTAACCTGCCTGCGTGGGACATTACCGGTTACCGCACCTGGGTTGCGGCCGGTGTTTTGTTCGCGTGGGTGTGGTGGCGCGAGGGGCATGTCAAACTCAATTCCGCGCAGGATTATCGCCGTATGCTGGTTCTCGGCGTGCTGCTTTGTGTGCACTGGATTACCTTTTTCCACTCCATGCAAGTGTCTAATATCGCCGTGGGTATGTTGTCGCTCTATGCGTATCCGGTGATGACGGTATTTATGGAACCCCTACTCAAAGGCACAAAAATTGATTGGGGTGATGTTGCCAGTGGTATGTTCGTTGTTGTTGGTATTTATTTCCTCGTCCCCGAATTTGATTTTTCCAACAATATGACACAAGGCGTGCTCTGGGGCGTGGTTTCGGCGTTCACCTTTGCGTTGCGCAATTTACTGTTAGGTCACTGGTTTAGCGGCCAATCGTCGGCGCGCTCCATGAGCTATCAAGTGTTGATTGTCGCACTCTTGATGACGCCGGTAATTCTCACCAGCAGCCACAAACCCACGCATGTTGATTGGGGTTTGATTTTAGTTCTTGGTTTATTTTTTACTGCTTTCTCACATACCTTATTTGGTTATGCACTGCGTTACCTCAAAGCCAAAACGGTCGCGTTAGTCGCGTGCATGCAGCCTGTCTACGGTGTGATATACGGTGTAATTTTCCTGCACAGTATCCCCGATAGGGCGACCTTTATCGGCGGTGCGATTATCGTTACTGCCGCTGTCTATGAATCGCTGCGCGAACACAACAAATCGGCGCTTGCGCTTACGGATTAATTAACAAAATATTCAATGCTAATTTGCGTTTGCAAATAGTCCCCACTGTTTCACTTCCTATTTCATTCTTTTAACGAACTAAATACTCGATCTAATCGATTCGAAAATATGAGCCATCTAAAACCAATTGCGGTTTAAAGTACCTAGATCGCAATTTGAGTTATTTTTGGCTAGCTATTTAGATGAATAGGATTAGCACTATGTCTACCACTAAAACTACTTCGCTTATGCCCGTGTTGTTTGTTCCCCATGGCGGTGGCCCTATGCCGTTGCTGGGGGAGGCTAACCACCGCGAGCTTACGTCACTTCTGCAATCGGTGAGCGCAGATCTACCGCGCCCTAAAGCGATCTTGATCATTACCGCGCATTGGGAGGAGGGTGTTGCTACCCTCTCTAGCGCGCCCGCGCCCGGTATGCTCTACGACTATTACGGCTTCCCGCCTGAAAGTTATAAATTCAAGTACTCCGCGGCTGGCAATCCTGCGTTGGCGCAAACGATTGCAGGTTTGTTGGAGGAGGCAGGGATTAAATCCCAGCTAGATTCCAAACGCGATTTTGACCACGGGACTTTTGTACCGCTGATGTTGATGTATCCCCAAGCCGATATTTCCGTGGTGCAATTATCGCTGCTCAAGAATTTGAATCCGGCGGCGCATATTGCGCTGGGCGAAGCTTTGGCACCCTTGCGCGAACAGGGCGTCTTGATTGTTGGGTCGGGGATGTCGTTTCACAATATGCAGGCGTTTTTCTCGGCTAATCCAACTACCAAAGACCGCAGTGAGCAGTTTGATTGCTGGTTAACCGAAACCTTGATCAGTTCAGAATTGAGTGTTACAGAGAAAAATACCCGTCTAGCTGCGTGGCAAGCCGCGCCTGAAGCGCGTTTTTGCCATCCGCGTGAAGAGCATTTACTGCCGCTTCATGTCTGCTTTGGCGCGGGCAAACGGGCATCTCCAGCGGCGACAAAAATTTTTAGCGGGTTTTTGTTTAATACCAAAATCTCCGCCTTCCTGTGGTCTTAGCGCTTTTTATAGCCTCCGCGTTGATTTAAAAGCACTTTTTGAAACCTTGGCTACAATCAATGGATACATAAAAATATCTGTTGAGTTTACCTATGAAAAAAATCCTCGTCGTTGAAGACAGTGAAATGGTCATGAAGGTGTTGCGTCATTTGATGCTGCAATATCCTCAATATCAAGCTTTGTTCGCCACCAGCATGGCGCAAGCGCAAAGTATTGTCAGTCAGGAGGAGGGTGGTATTTTTGCAGCTTTGGTAGATTTAAACCTGCCAGATGCTCCGAGTGGCGAAGTCGTGGACTATGTGCTCGCACACAAAATCCCCACCATAGTACTCACCGGTAGTTACGACGAAAAAAAGCGCGAGCAATTATTTAATAAAGGCATAGTCGATTACGTTACCAAAGAGGGCCGTTACGCGTACAACAAAGCTGTGGCTATGATCGAGCGGTTGGAAAAAAATCAGAATATTAAAGTATTGGTAGTTGATGATTCTGATATGTCGCGCAAGCATGTTAGCAACTTATTTCGTCGCCATTTATTTCAAGTGGTTGAAGCTAAAGACGGTGTTGATGCTATTAAAGTTTTGCTGGAAAACCCGGACATTAAATTGTTGATGACGGATTACAACATGCCGCGCATGGATGGTTTCGATTTGGTGCGCAATTTGCGCTACAAGTACGACAAAACCGATTTGATTATGATTGGCGTTTCCGGTGAAAGTAGTGAAGCCCTTTCCGCTAAATTTATTAAGCACGGCGCAAATGACTTTTTGCGTAAACCTTTTCTGCCAGAAGAATTTTATTGCCGCGTGATTCACAATATCGAATCTCTTGAACTCATCGAAAAGATTACTTACAACGCCCAGCGCGATCACCTCACGGGTTTATTTCATCGCCCTTACTTTTTTAACGCTGCTCGCGAGGTTTATCGCAATGCCCAAGAGAAGTCTTTGCCTTTGGCCTGCGCGGTAATTAATGTGGATAAGTTTAGCTCGGTTAACCAACAGTACGGTAGTGCATGGGGCGATATAGCCCTTAAAAAAATTGCCGCCAGTTTGCAGTCTATGCTCGGTCGTTTTTTATTGGCGCGAGCGGATAGCGATGATTTTTATGTGCTTATGGCCGGTTTGGATAACGAAAAGGCGGTCGCTCTGCTCGATAAAGTTAAGCAGTTGTTAGCCGCAGAAAGCTTTGTTATAGATGGTGAGAATAAGCATTTCTACTTTAGTGCAGGTGTTACCAACAACCTACAGGGCAGTATTGATCAGCAAATAGCGCTGGCGACTAAATATATGTGCCGCGCTAAAGATGCCGGTGGGCAAATGATTGTTGACGATGGTGATGAAGACGATGACCTGCGCGACTAATATTTACTATTTAAGGTTTTGCGCTGCGCATCTCGCGGACCCAAAAAATAGTCGCACCTGCAACTGCAATCGGGCTAATTACAATATTGATTAGCGGAATCATACAACCCATTAACACTATGCCGCCAAAAGGGTAGGTCGTTAAGGGTTGCTGCTTTAGTTGGTTACGCAATTCACTAAAACCTAACTGGTGATTGTCTGCAGGGAAATCTACATACTGCACTGACATGCACCAACAGCTCCAGAGTGCGCCCAAACAAGCCCCCAAAAGATTTACGCCGGGAATAAAAAATAGCGCGAGAAATATCAACAGCACTAAAAATCCACGACTAATAAAATACCAAAGCTTACTGAGTTCGCGAGCAAGTGCGCGTGGAATTAATCGGCTCCAAGGTTCGTCTGGAGGTTTAACACCGGTTAATTCAGTTTCAATTTTCTCTGCCAGCAAACCAAAAAAAGGCGCGGCAATCAGGTTGGTAATCAAATTAAAACTGTAGCCGTAAATAATTAAAAACATAAAACCTATAAGTGGCCAAAGAATCCAACTTAACCACGCAAGCCAGCTTGGTAGCCACGCCAGCAATTGCTCAAAAAAGTGCTGGAAGCTGTAAACCAATACAAAAGTAGCTGCGACAAAAATCACAACATTAATCAGTAGTGGAACCACAATGAACCGGCGAAACCCTGGTTGGCTAATCATGCGTGCGCCTTCCATAAAATAGGCAAATGCTTTTGTAGGTGATCCTTGCATTCTATGGTTTCCTTTTGGTCCAATTAATTAGCCAGTGGCTTAATCCGAAGACTACGCCAGCAATTGCGCCATACATATGTGCATCATAGGCTACCGGTACGGGCATTAATGTTTGTAGGTGTGTGGCTTGATAGTCGGGTTGGTGCTCATAAATGATTTTGGCAAATACCAGTGCAATAAAAATCGCATTTAGCCAATTTGGGTGGCGCTTATTGCGCATTAAGCCCGCCACAATAAAACCGTGAATAGCGCCAGACAAACCCGCGTAAGTACCATACTCGGGATTAAAGTAATAAACCCCCAAGCCCACACTCAAGCAGCAAAATCCAATCAGCCCCAGTAGTTGGCGTGCTGGGAAGCTATTTAACAAAGCAAGTGCGCACAATGAGAATGCTGAGAGGTTTATCAATGTATGTGGCCAGCCAAAATGTACAAAATTGCTAGTGAAAAGCCGCCATAGCTCTCCTTGTTCCGCTTGCGTGCGGTCAAGGCTCAGAGTGGAGAAAAACCTCTCTGTTAGAGCGGAAAAAAAAACGATTAGACACGCAACGGTTAGGTTGATACTAATGCTGGAACGATTGATGGCAACGCATGCAGAAAAACTGAGAGGTTTCATTGTGTAAATTTTTTGTTGTTTTGCTGGCACCAAGCTCATTGCTCTAGGTGGATGATTTGTGCGCTTAATCGCGCGCTTTAATTTTTTTCAAAATGGTTTCGGCATCTGCTTCTGATAAGTTGTTATCGATCAGCTGTGGCACGACATCTTTGGTGATTTTTAAATGCTTAACAAAGCGGCGGCAGCAACTGCAAGCCGCTAAATGCAGCCGAACTTTCCACGGCAGTGTGCCGCTCATATTTTTATCAAGATAATCGCTGGCCAAGTGAGCCACATTTTTGCAACTTAGCATGTGCCTGTCTCCTGATAGCGATCAATAACCTGCATTAAGGTTAAACGTGCGCGGTGAATTAGCACGCGTACATTGGCGGCGCTTACTTGTAAAATTTCACAAATCTCGTCAAACGATTGCTGTTCAATATCGCGCAGCAAAAACGCTGCTTTTTGCGCGGGCGGTAGAATGCTGAGAGTTTTATTAATGCAGCGCTGCAATTGCTTTTCTTCCAAGAGTTGTTCTGGCGATTCAATGTGCCATGTTTGGGTTGCCGCAGTCCGGTGACCGGTTTGCGTAAACTGAGCATTGTCTAAATAACTACCGGGTGTTTCTCCATCCAATTCATCCAAAGAAACTTTGCGCGATTCACGGCGTAAGCGCGCTTTGGCTTCGTTGCTCACAATGGTCATTACCCATGTCTTTAGCGATGAACGCTGTTCAAACTTGCCGATATTTTTGTGAATCGCGACCCAAGCATCTTGCACCACATCATCGGCAAAGGTATCGCCGCAAATCGCGCGAGCAATTGCCATCATGGTGTTCTGAAAGCGAGTGATGATTTCACAAAAGGCACGGTCATCGCCGGCAATTAATGCGACGATAAGCTGTTGCTCATCCGTGTAGTTGGGGGGTGGCGATTTTGTCATTGCTCTAGCTCAGCCTTAAGTTGAGCGCAGATTAGCATAACAATCCCCCAGAGTATTAGAGGCACGAGACTTCGAATTGTTACAGTTTTTGGTTGAGATGAGATTTTACTGGCTATCATCGGCTCA
>DAOORH010000177.1:4562-7054 GCA_035389145.1 Cellvibrio sp. | reverse complement strand
CGCGGCGCATTGTAATTAATGGAGATATACATTTTTATGCCGTAAGGACGAAACACATCGGCAAGCGCTGCAATTTTTTTCAAAAACTGATCGCTCAACATACGTGGATCAGCATTCACATTATTAATTACAGTACCGTTAATACCGAGCGATGCATTAATGCGCGCATAGTCCGTGTAACGTGTGATCTTTGACTCAGGCAAAGTGCCCCAATCCCACAGCGACAAGCCAGCGTAACCGCGCTCCACCAAACGATTTACGTTATCCCAGTGATTGACGACACGGTGCTGTAATTTTGGTGCACTGCTAATAGATATATTTTTCAGCGATTGCTCGGTTTGTAACAAACGTAATAGGTGAAAGCTGCCATAGAGCACCCCCAAATCGGTATTAGCGGCCACAACAATTTGTTGGGCGTTACCAATTTTTTGTTGCTCAATTAAGTAACCTTCATTGCCAACTACTCCTAGACGTTTTTTTAAGCCCATAGCAGCAATTAAAGGTGAATTTGCTGGCGTGCCTATCACAATACCTTTAGTAAGAACGCTTGACGCCTCTACGATGGGTTTTGCCAACAACCCAGACAAGCCTCGCTGCAATTCTGCAGCTGCAGCTTTAATTGTGGGCGACTTGCCCTCCGCAACCACTTGCTGTGTTTGTAATTGATATTCTTGCCGCAAGCTTTCATTGGCAACTGGCTGATAGCGCAGCCACATATCATAGCCATCTTCTGCCTGCGCAAAGGAAGCAAAGAGAAATGAAGTAAGGAGAGACCCAATACTTAAGGTTAAAAGCCAACTGAATTTAGGCATAAGTTATTCCACTTGTTTATGTGACACTGTCAGTCTAGGTTGAAACAACAAAAGGGCAATTTTTCCCCAAGTTTCACCCTTAAGAGTTATTCGTTGGCAACTATAACACTTGTATACAAGGCGTAATAAATAAAGAAGTGTTATTTTTCTATCGCCCTCAGTACACGACAAGGATTACCCACTGCCACTACCCCTTCTGGAATATCCTGCGTCACCACACTGCCCGCACCAATCACTGAACCTTTACCGATAGTGACACCGGCCATAATGATTGCGCCACCGCCAATCCAGCAGTCGTCGCCAATGACTATGGGCGCGCAAAACTCCTTGCCGCTCGCTCGTTCAACAGCGTCAAGCGGATGGGTTGTGCCGTAAATTTGCACACCGGGGCCAAAGAGAACTCTATCGCCAATATGCACCTCACCCACATCTAAAATCACGCAATTGTGGTTAGCATAAAAGCCTTCACCTAAAAATATATTGCTTCCATAATCGCAAAAAAAATTGGGTTCTATATAAGCAGTGGATACTTTGCCAAACAATTCTTTATAGATAGGTTTACGCGCCTTGTGTTGATCTGCGCGTAGTGCATTTAATTGTTGGCACAAGAGCTTGGCACGCTTACGCGCTGCGACAAGCTCGGGAGCAAAGGGATTTATTTCTGTAAAATTTTTCATTCGTTCTACCGTAAATGTGAATAGTCGCTCTGGGAGACGCTCGGAAAACAAAGATATATGTTTAAGGTGGCTTATATCTATAATGCCCGTCCAGCTTTCAACCGCTATAGAGTTATTTGATGAAATCAACATCTGGCCAAGTTTGGCTAATGGTTATTGTGAGTACCTTTTTTTGGGGTAGCAATTTTAATGCGGGTCACGCGGTTGCTGGTGATGTAACACCATTAACTGCAGCGGCTGAGCGCTTTGCTATAGCCCTAGTGTTATTTTGGGTGATTCGTTTCAGTTTTGGAAAAGCCGAATCACAACTCGCCATTAAAGATGCACTTATTTTAATACCCTTAGGCATTACCGGCGTATTTGGATTTAACTATGCCTTTTTTACCGCAATGCACACCACTTCAGCGCTCAATGCCGCGCTTATCATGGCGCTGTCGCCCATGCTATCCACGTTACTTTCTGTGATCATGCTCAAAGTGCGGATTCGCGCTTACCAATATCTCGGCATGCTAATCGCTTTTGTTGGCGTAGTCTTCGTTATTACCGGCGGACATTTCAGTTTACTACGGGCGGCAGTTGGCGATATTTGGATGCTACTGGCCTGTTTTGTGTGGAGCCTGTACAGCGTGGGCTCAAAAAAATATGCATCGCATATTCCCTCACTACAATTTGCACGTTGGACTGTCAGC
Organism: Cellvibrio sp.; assembly: GCA_035389145.1. GTDB lineage: Bacteria > Pseudomonadota > Gammaproteobacteria > Pseudomonadales > Cellvibrionaceae > Cellvibrio. The sequence continues at coordinate 4,876 of DAOORH010000177.1, read as the reverse complement.
ATAGGCGCAATTGCGTTAATTATTGCTGCGTTATTATTAGAGCAACCACTTGCAGATATACCTCAGCTCTCATTAACCACTCACAGCATTTTAACTTACATGGGCGTATGTGGCTCAGTGCTGGCTTATATTTATTGGCTCAAAGGTGTGTACTTTTTAGGGCCAGAAAAATCGGCAATAGCATTTAATTTGGTACCGGTTTTCACATTGTTAGTGAGTTTGGCATTTGGATCAATTCCAAATGTGGTGCAAGTACTAGGCATGTTATTAGTGTTGGCTGGTGTATTAATATCGAGTGGATGGAAGCGAAAAGC
>DAOORH010000177.1:0-4462 GCA_035389145.1 Cellvibrio sp. | reverse complement strand
GCATGTTATTAGTGTTGGCTGGTGTATTAATATCGAGTGGATGGAAGCGAAAAGCGAACGTAAGTTAAATTCTAATAGCGTCGTTAAATTCGATAAAAAAGCCTCACGAATGAGGCTTTTCTTCTAAATACACCTTAAAGTCCTTGGGGCGTCGCAACATTAGTGCCGACACTGGTTGAGCCTCTGGGGCGAGTTAAGCGTTCTATTTTTGCACGCTCAGTGCTCTCTTTGAACTCTGCCTGACCTTTAGTAAAGCCGTCCACGTAAGCCACTGTTTTTGCGCAGCCCCGATCAGATTTCGCTGCTTGGCGACCCAAATCATAACCTCGATCATAAGTACAATAAGCTTCAATCCCTTTTAAATAGCCAGAGAAATAGACCTTATCTTTTGGCACAACATTTTCTAATTTACAATCTGCCGTATATTCATCGATCTTAGTAAATTCTTCACCGGCCATTGCATCGGCATGCCCCCTATCAAACCAATTAACTGACGCGCAATTCCTTAAAACTTCTTTAGGTTTCACCTCTGTGCCGGCGCAACCCGATAGACTCAAGATTATCGCAACACCTAAACAGCCGAGTTTGTGCTTATTCATATTTGACTCCTGTATATCCATTATAAGTAACGTATTACTGACTGAGCGGTACAGTTCGTGGATTATTATAAGTACGAGCTGAAGCTCTCTAACAAAAACGAGTTGCTGCACAAAAAATAGCACAGCCACGCTGCTAGGCAAAGTAAACCATGGTAAAAATTTTATTAATTAGCGACTGCCTACCGCGACTCACTAACTAATAATCACTATTCAGCTCAAAAGCAATAAAATTATTTTTTAGCGACTTTCACACCACTAAAATACACTTTTTGCTGGCTGATATCAGTTACATCGCCCACCACAGTAAATTCGCCCTTTGCGCGAATATCTAGCGATGAAGAGCCGATCATAACGTCGAATTTTCCTGGTTCTACAACATATTTCATATCCCTGTTGTAAAAACCCAGTTGATTTACAGCAAGACTAAATGTAACGACTGCAGACTCTTTCGCTTTCAAACTAATGCGTTTAAACCCTTTCAACTCTTTAACAGGACGCGTCACACTAGCAACTGAATCGTGAAGATAAAGTTGTACTATCTCATCACCAGCACGCTCACCTGTATTCGTCACTTTTACGCTAATCTCCACTAGCTCACCTACTTTAACGTCAGTGTTGCGAATGCTGAAATCTGAATAGCCGAATTGGGTATAACTTAAACCAAAACCAAAAGGAAAAAGCGCATCTGTTTTATCAAAAGCATAGCCTCGCTTGGCGGTAGGTTTATGATTGTAATACACAGGTAATTGCCCCACTGAGCGAGGAACACTGACCGGTAATTTTCCACCAGGATTCACATCACCAAATAATACGCGAGCAACAGCAGCTCCAGTTTCCTGCCCTAAATACCAACCTTGCAAAATAGCGGGTGCTGTCTCTGCAATTTTTGTAATGGATAATGGCCGGCCACCAATCAAGATAATAACCGTTGGTTTTCCTGTAGCGAGCACCGCATCTACCAACGCTTGTTGCTCGCCTAACAAATCGAGACTGGTGCGATCCCCTAAATGGGTTTCAGCCCAAGCTTCACGCGAAGTAGCTTCGTTATCGCCTACCACTACGATAGCAACATCACTTTTCTTTGCAGCGGCTACTGCTTTTGCGATCATGCCTTTTGTGTCTTGCGGCTTTGCCAATATCACTTCATCGGTATGCCATCTTTCCTTTGATAGGCTATTCGCAGCAAGAGAATCAGCGAAAGGCTGCCAATGGTTTTGGGTCAACAGGGTGCCTTTTTCGTGACGAATAATTACATCAGCACCTAGATAATTTTTTAACCCTTGTAAAATACTAATAGTTTGCTTGGGTACATCGCTATAACCGCCCAATAAGGTTTCATCAACATGCGGCCCAATCAATGCAATGGATTTGATAGCGTTTTTATTCAGCGGCAATAACTGTTTTTCATTTTTCAACAATATCATTGATTTTTCAGCAGCAAGTTGCGCCAGCTTTCTGTGTTCAGCATTACCCACAAATTCATCAACGCCCTCTGTTTTCACATAAGGGTTTTCAAATAACCCCAACATGAATTTATCGCGCAAGACACGCGCAACAGATTGATCAATTACTTTTTCGCTAATTTTTTTCTCTTTTACCAAACGCTCTAATTCACCATAGGCTTTGACATTGGGTGTTTCCACATCAACACCGGCAGTCAAAGCCAAGGTTGCTGCACCGCCGAGAGAATCCGTTAAATGATGACGCCCCATTAACTCTTCAATTGCAAAATAGTCGCTAACAATAGTGCCATCAAAGCCCCACTGCTTACGTAAAATAGTATCCAGCAGATCAACATTCGAATGCGAAGGAATGCCGTCTACCTCATTGTAAGATGCCATCACACTGCGCACACCACCTTCACGAACAGCCGCTTCAAATGGAGGCAAAAATATTTCTTTTAACCCGCGTTCACCAACTGGAGTTGGCGCGGTATTTAAACCACCGGTAGGTTCACCATGGCCAGCCAAATGCTTAAGTGTTGCAATCACACGATTATTAGGAATGTTTTTCCCGTCATTACCTTGCAACCCTTTTACTTGCGCAACACCTAGTTCCGCAATTAAGTAAGGATCTTCGCCCATAGTTTCTTCAATACGACCCCAACGAGGATCACGCGCTACATCCATAATCGGTGACAAAACTTGATGCACACCGCGCACCCGGGTTTCTTCTGCAATTACGCGATTCACTTCATACAACAAGTCAGAATCCCAACTGCTACCCAATGCAATAGCTTGTGGGAAACTGGTGGAATATAAACCGGCGTGCCCATGCAAGGCTTCGTCATGAAACAAGGCAGGAATTCCTAAACGCGTGTTTTCAACTAACCACTTTTGCAAAGCATTAGTAAATAGCGCCGTCTGCAAAGGTGTTTTATTGGGTGTGTTTATGGCTTTATTTTCAGAAGGCCTAACCAGATGGCCCACCCCTTTACCCAAAATGTCTTTGGCTTTGTCAGGATTAAAAACACCTTGCTCGGTTTCCAAATCCTTACGTTTTTCCCATACGGACTGTAGCTGCGCTATTTTTTCTTCAAGCGTCATTTGTTTGAGCAAGTCGTTCACTCGTACGTCTATAGGCTGCCGTGAGTCTTTGTACAAATGCTCATTGGCTGTTGCAAGTGATGCAACGAGCAAACAACCGCATAAAATCGAATTAGCAGTTAACCTGAATAATCTCATTGTTCTACTCTCTGTTTTTAATGTCGCGCACTAAGATTTGTTGGTATAGCACTCACAAAAGCTTCGCACAAGCTGAGCGCCCATAAAAAAACCCGCCAGCCGCACTCTTTTGCGGCTGGCGGGTTTTTCACAAACAATTAACGAATGTAACGGTTAATCGTGTTTTCGTACAATTCTTGACGACCACTTTGCAAAGTAATTTCGCCACCAGCATTGCCGAGCTCAGCAAGTTGTTGCAAGGTTAATTTGCCTTGTTCATAAGCTGCACCATTGCCAGCGTCGAACGAAGAGTAACGGTCTTTACGCATAGTTTCTAAAGGTGATTTTTGAATCAAATCATCAGCAATCAACAATGCGCGTGCAAATGTGTCCATACCGCCAATGTGGCCGTAGAACAAATCGATAAAGTCTGGAGAGTTACGACGAGCTTTCGCATCAAAGTTAACACCGCCACCTTGCAAGCCACCGCTGCGCAACAATACCAACATCATCTCAACAGTTTCGTTGATGTTGTAAGGGAACTGGTCGGTATCCCATGCGTTTTGGTAATCGCCACGGTTAGCGTCCAAGCTGCCCAACATGCCAGCGTTTGCTGCTGCTTGCATATCGTGACACATTGTGTGACCAGCCAAAGTTGCGTGGTTGGTTTCCAAGTTTAATTTGAAATCTTTATCCAAACCGTGATGACGCAAGAAACCAATTACGGTTTCAGCATCGAAGTCATATTGATGCTTTGAAGGCTCCATTGGTTTTGGTTCAATGAAGAAAGTACCTTTAAAGCCTTGGCCACGGGCGTAATCGCGAGCCATAGTCAAGAAGCGAGCCATATGCTCTTGTTCACGTTTCATGTCGGTATTGAGCAAGCTCATGTAGCCTTCACGACCGCCCCAGAATACATAGTTTTCGCCGTTCAATGCGATGGTTGCATCCAACGCATCTTTCAATTGCGCACCAGCATAAGCTACTACGTTGAAATCAGGGTTAGTAGAAGCGCCGTTCATGTAACGTGGGTTAGAGAACAGGTTAGCTGTGCCCCACAACAATTTCACGCCAGAAGCTTTTTGCTTTTGCTTCGCGTATTCCACGATTGCTTGCAAACGCTTAGAGGTTTCTGCACGAGTGCTGCCTTCGTCAACCAAATCGATATCGTGGAAGCAGTAGTAAGGAGTGCCAATTTTG
>DAOORH010000176.1:5891-7086 GCA_035389145.1 Cellvibrio sp. | reverse complement strand
CCATTCCATTTACGCACATTTGTTGCAGCACGCCGTAGGCTTCTACATCGCCCACTAATACTGCGCCCAACAATTTAGTGTTGTCAGCAGAAACAATAATGCGTTTGTAAACCTCTTCTACATCGTTGCTATAGGTGTAGCTTAATGAACCGGGAGTATTGCCGTGCGCATCGCCAACCGAAGCAACATCAACACCCAATAATTTTAATTTGGTGCTCATATCAGCACCGGTAAATTCTTCACTGCCACCGGTAATGTGCGATACGGCCACTTTCGCCATGTGATAGCCAGGTGCAACCAAACCGTAAATACGATTTTGCCAAAGCGCAGATTCGCCGATTGAATACACATCTGGCACTGAAGTTAAGCAGTTGTTATCAACCACAATACCGCCACGATCGCCAACGGCAATGCCGCACTTGCGTGCGAGCTCGTCTTGTGGGCGAATACCGGCAGAGAACAAAATCATATCGGTTTCTAAATGACTGCCATCCGCAAAATTCATGCGGTAGCGTGCTTCAGTACCGGCGACAATTTCGGTAGTGGCTTTTTGGGTGTGAACTCTTACGCCGATGGATTCAATTTTGCGGCGCAATAATTTACCGCCGCCTTCATCTAACTGAACAGCCATCAAACGTGGAGCAAATTCAACTACGTGAGTTTCAAGGCCCGCAGCCTTTAATGCAGCCGCCGCTTCCAAACCTAACAAACCACCACCCACTACAACGCCCACTTTGCTTTGCGTAGCGGAGTAAGTAATAGCTTCCAAATCTTCAATGGTGCGATACACCAAACAATGTTCGCCGTTGTTGCCGGGGATTGGAGGAACAAACGGGAACGAACCTGTGGCAAGAATTAATTTATCGTAACCTTCGCGACGACCGGAAGCGGTAATCACTTCTTTGTTTTCTAAATCCAAATCTACAACTTTGTCTTTCAAGATAAATTCAACAGATTTTTCGTTGTAATAATCTTCGCTGGTCAGCATCAAATCTTCTGCAGTTGAACCGGAAAAGTATTTGGATAACTGTACGCGATCGTAAGCCAAACGCGGCTCTTCCGAAAAAGTAATGACCTGATAATTTTCAGCATCAGCGTGGTTCACCAAATTGTCGATAAATTTGTGACCCACCATGCCGTTACCGACTACAACAATACGCTTCTTCATAATTGCCTCACGCTTTTAACGCTTTTT
>DAOORH010000176.1:0-5791 GCA_035389145.1 Cellvibrio sp. | reverse complement strand
CCACCCGCTAATAAATTCGTGGAAATATCGCCAGCGCGCGTTAGGCCCATGTAAAACACCAAGGTGTGATTTAATTGCGCGAGCGCGTTCCAATTAACATCCAAAGTTTTTTCAGCGTGGCCAGTCACGAAAGTGCAACCTTGTGCAATGCCACGATGAGTAAGGGGGATATCGGCATAAGTGCTGCAACCAGACGCAGAGGTAATACCCGGTATCACTTCAGCTTCAACACCGGCTTTGCGCAGCTCTAACAATTCTTCGCCGCCGCGACCAAACACAAAAGGATCGCCGCCTTTAATACGACATACTTTCAAACCTAATTGCGCCTGATTAACCAAGAGTTGATTCAAATCTTCTTGCGGAATGCTGTGATTATTTTTCACTTTGCCAACGTAAAGTGCAGGCGTATTCTTAGGGAAGAGCGCACAGATTTCTTCGCTCACCAATTGATCATAAAAAATGATGTCGGCAGAGTTAATGGCACGCAGTGCTTTCACGGTTAATAAATCCGCATCACCTGGGCCTGCGCCCACCAACCAGACTTTGCCCGTACGCGCAGCGCGCGGCTTGTGCTGGTCATTCACTCGGCTATTAATAGGAGTGGCAGTTTTGGTGTTAGTCACTGTGTGCTTCATAAAATCACCTTCAGGTTTGTTCAGGCTGCTGAGCTGAACGTTCATAAGATGACTTTTGCAAGCGCAATGCCAAGTTAAAAAAAAGCGAGCGCTTAAATGTAAAACCCTTTTATATCAGTAAGTTAATTGCAAGGCAGGGTTTTATAAGTAGGGTGCAGGTGAGTTCAAGCCAAAGCATCGGATACTGGATGTGATTTTAATTGGTGCGTAGGCGCGCCATAACAAAGCAAAAGCAAGTCTTTTAAATTTTCAAAAATGCACAGACATAAAACAAAGTGATGGTGCAGTGCGCACCACTGAAATGCATTTTTAAATTTTTGATGTAGTTTTTGAAAATTCACGCACTAAATTTGCAATGGTGATGCCGAGTAATTGTTCATGCAGGAATGAAACACAAGCGAAAGCCATCAAAATCACCCTTTTGGAGCACCGCTTATCGATAAGTTTTGGATAAGCAGGCTAATCAACAAAAAGCTTGGCGCGATTAGTGCTCTTTCAACACAAAGATCAGGCTATTAAACCAGGCACTGAAATAGATTATTACCTATGTGTAACTTGAGCCGCCTTCAATAGCTCTATAGAGTAAACACCCATCTCAATGAATATTGCCATGCAACCAACATCAACCACGTCACCCGCCCTTATCGACAGCTTTGGTCGCGCTATTAGCTATGTGCGCCTATCGGTCACTGACCGCTGCGATCTGCGCTGCATCTATTGCATGGCGGAAGATATGACCTTTCTGCCGCGCTCAGAAGTGCTCTCTATAGAAGAGCTTGTACTCTTGGGCAAAACCCTGTGCGAACTGGGCGTTACCAAGTTGCGTATTACCGGCGGTGAGCCCTTGATTCGCGGCGGCATTATTGAACTTATGCAAGAACTGGGAAAAATCCCGCAACTTCAAGAGCTCTGCTTGACCACGAATGGCACCCACCTCGCACAACATGCGCAAGCCTTAAAGGATGCAGGTGTAGACCGCATCAATATCAGCCTCGATAGCCTGAGCGCTGAGCGCTTTAAGCAGCTCACACGCTTTGGCGATGTCACTCAGGTATTTGCCGGTATAAAAGCCGCCCAAGCAGCGGGTTTTGAGCGTATTAAACTCAATTGCGTGGCACTCAAGCACTACAACGCCGACGAAGCTCCCGAGCTGGTGCAATTCGTCCTCGCAGAAGGGCTGGATATCAGTTTTATCGAAGAAATGCCGCTCGGCAGAATTGATGGCCATGGCCGCGCCGCAGAATTCATCAGCAGCGCCGAGTTGCGCGAACAAATCGGCAAGCGCTTCCCTCTAAGCCCTATTCAAGCGAGTAGCGGCGGGCCAGCGCGTTACTGGCAAGCCACTGGATTTGATTCACGAATTGGCTTTATCTCACCCCACTCCGAAAACTTTTGCAGTAGCTGCAACCGCGTGCGCGTAACGGCTACCGGCAAGTTGATTCTGTGTTTAGGGCAGGAAAATAGCGCCGATTTGCGCGCAGCCATGCGCAATAACCCAGCGCCCGAATTAGCCTTGCGAGAAACCTTATTAGAGGCGATTGTGCATAAACCGGAAAAACACGATTTTGATTTAGCCGATGAACCGCAAATATTGCGATTTATGAGTGTGACGGGCGGCTAGCCCTTCATCTATTTTTTCAACAGGATTTCTATGTCATCCCAAAAAGAATTTGAACCTTTAAACATTTGCGTGCTGACCGTTTCAGATACGCGCAATATGGAAACCGATACTTCAGGTCAAAAACTGCAAGATCTGCTGAATGCCGCAGGTCACCATTTGTATGCCCGCAATTTAGTGATTGATGACATCTACCAAATTCGCGCCGTGATCTCGCAGTGGATTGCCGATAAACAAGCGCAAGTTATTTTGATTACCGGCGGCACAGGTTTCGCCGGGCGCGATAGCACAACTGAAGCAGTGACACCTTTATTTGACAAAACCGTAGTGGGTTTTGGCGAGTTATTTCGCCATGTTTCCTATGCGGAAATTGGCACCTCTACGATTCAATCCCGCGCTACGGCCGGCCTCGCTAATCGCACCTTGATTTTTTGTTTACCCGGTTCGACAGGTGCGTGCACAACTGCATGGAACAGTATAATTGTTGAACAGCTCGATAGCCGACATAAGCCCTGCAATTTCGTTGGGCAGCTCCACATAACCTAGCAATTAGACCATTGTTGCGCGAAAGAAGTTTGCGCAACATATCTCCCAGCGTATTCATCTGGTACACAAGTTAAATCTCGTGCCCGATTTCGCACACACCAATCAAACCCTGAACACATTTCTCGCCACAACGCCCACGCTAATCACGCGCTTTTGAACTAAAAAATTGCACCTCGCAATTTTTTTGTTATTGATCGTGCATTTATCTACCCAAAAATCATAATTATCATTTATTGGCAAAGTCCTTGCTAACTACCTTAGCCGCGCAGCTTTTTGCGCTTGACGCAAGACAATGCCATGAACGATTTCTTTTTGGGTAACACTGCCGTACCCGCCTTGCTTGCAGCCATGGATGCGCTCACGCTGGAGCAAGATTTCCAAGTTTTTTTTAGAAAAGCCGCCACATCTGTTTGCAAATTATTAAATGCCGACGGCGCGGCATTAATTTTATTAGATGAGCGCCGCGAGTTTTTTGAATACCAATTATTTGAAGGCGACCAAGAAGAGCGATTAAACCCCTATAAAGGCATGCGCTTCCCATGCGACCAAGGCATAGCGGGGCGTGTACTCAAAACCAAAAGCAGCGTATTTGTTAGCGACTATTCTTTAGATCCAGATGCCATGCCCGATTTGGTCAAAGGCGGCTTGGTTGCAAACTTTGTCATTCCCCTTATTTCATCCGATCAAGTTATTGGTGTGCTGGCATCTTCTTGGTTTAGGCAACCAGAAAATATTCCGCAACAGATTTTTGCGCTCGCAGAGCGCATTGCCAGCCAAATTGCAGTGGCATGCCATCGCGAACAATTAGAAAATCAATTGCGCTCACTGGTTAGCATAGATCCGTTGACGCAACTCAGTAATCGCCACGGAATTATGCAGTTTCTCGATCAAAAGGCAGATCAACTCGCGCGCCACAATCGCAGCTTTGCGTTATTTTTTATTGACTTAGATGGCTTAAAAACAGCCAACGATCAATGGGGGCACGAAACCGGCGATAATATTTTGCGCGATGCTGCCAATCGTTTGCGCGATGTGGTTCGAAAAAGTGATTGCATTGGTCGCTTGGGTGGCGACGAATTTTTAATTATTGCGGAGTGTAACGAACACAGCCTCACTATTCTCGCTAACCGCTTTATTCAAGCCTTGCGGATTCATTTTGGCAATGGGCGAAAGCGCGGCAGAATTTCTGCCAGTATTGGCATTGCATTTTCACCGGTTGACGGCACCGATCCCAATAAATTGCTGCGCAAAGCAGATGCTGCTATGTATTCGGCAAAAACAGAAGGTGGCGATAGATTTCATTTTGCTTCCCGCGCGTCTGCCTGCGAATACGAAAAAAGTATTTCTGCAGTAGATATTGAAAGCGCTTTAGATACCGATGAGATTTGTATGTGGTATCAACCAATTATTTCGCTGCGGAACAAGCAAGTTATTGGTTTCGAAAGCTTAGTGCGCTGGAAAAAATCGGATGGTAGCCTTGTAGGCGCATTGCCAATTATTAAGGCTATTGAAACAGCGCGTGGCGACTTGGAAATTCTATTTGGCAACTGGGTTTTACAAAAAGCCGCGCAGCAAATTTCAAGCTGGAAAGCACAGAATTTTTTACACGATATTCACATTAATATTTCTGCTCGGCATTTTTTACACCCTTCATTTTTGCAGGAGCTACATAAAATCCAAGTCGGCTTTGACAATGTTTGCAGTTCATTGATTATTGAGATTACAGAATCTGCCATGCTGGATGATATGGAACGCGCGCGCAGAATTATTTTGCGCTGTCAGGAATTGGGCGTTCGTGTGGCCGCTGATGACTTTGGTACAGGCTACTCTTCACTAACCTATTTAAAATGTCTGCCACTCAACTCGCTCAAAATAGACCATTCTTTTGTAACAGATTTGCCACATAACCAAGTGGATAGAGACATTATTAGCGGTATAGTTTCCATCGCTCACGCACTTAATTTATTAGTAGTAGCCGAAGGCGCTGAAAATGAAGAACAGCTGGAAAGCTTACGAGCTTTAGGCTGCGATCAATTGCAGGGCTATGTCATTAGCCAGCCTATGCCACTGGAACTTATTATGAGCTGGCATAGTTGTTATCAACAAAACAATATGAAGCCAGAGGAACGCAGCCTATCGCTTGCGAAACTTAAGGCTCATTCAAAACACACTTAACAATATCGACCTAGTTTTAATAAATAGTTGGTAGACGGCTCAGCATTTCCCTGCGCGACGCAATGAGTTCTTTGTACGTTTGGATCATCGTAAAGTTAACGTAATTTCCACTCAGCTTTAACGCATCCTGTTGACGCTGATATTCAGAAATTTCCGCAAGTAACTTTGCGCGGAGATTATCGTTGCGATCCAAATTAATGCCCATTTGTTTGGTTTGCTTTTTCATTAGATTTACTCCTTTAACCCTGTAAAAAAATAGCCCTAGGTTTACACCTCAAGCCATTGCCAAAAATCTATTCCACACGCCTGCACAATCGCACCCAAAGCCACACGTCTTCTCTGGCTGTTCTTCAAGCATAGCCTAGCCAAACGATTCTCAAGCATTGTTCACTAGACCATTTACTTCTTTATAGAGCTCGAAAACGGCTGCCTATATACAAGTTAGCGATAACAGATGTCTGCAATAAACGCAAAAAATTGCACCGCTACTTTTTAATTCGCGCTTTCAACCACTTGAAATATTTTTCAGCAACTAACTGACTATATTTGTAAAAAACGAATTACCAAACTTTACATCAACAACAAGTTTAAGCCCCCACCCATTTGGTCCTTCTCGTGTCAGAATGACCCGCTTGTCAGATAATATGTCAATAACACAGAGCGCTAGGGCAGCGAATTTGCAGTTTCAATTCTCAAGCTTGAGGTCAGCCTCTCTCAGCCAGTAAAACTGCCGTATCGTGCCAAACTCAATATCAGCGTAAACATAACTTGAGAGGAAGCCTCATGCTGTTCAAGAAAAAGGTTGCGCTTGCCGCAG
>DAOORH010000175.1:1688-7099 GCA_035389145.1 Cellvibrio sp. | reverse complement strand
ATCGTCATCCAAGTCCAAATCAAAATCGAAGTGGTCATCAGTAGCAGGACTTGCTACAGCGGTTTCAGCTGGCGTAGCGTCAAAATCTTCCAGATCAAAGTCGGTATTAAAATCCAGATTCTCTTCTACTGCTGCTACCGCAGTTTCAGCGGAGAATTCACCAACTCCTGGAATATTAGCGCGTAATTCTTTCGCACGACTTAAGGCAAAGCCCGTCGCGAACGGCAGGATGGCGGCGTAATGCTTATCGAACTCCACAGGATTTTGAGTCTGCGAGTAAACTTCCAATAACTTCAAACGTATATCGGTTGAAGCTGGGTCTTTAGAAAGACCGTTGAGCAGCATTTCCTCAGCTTGATCGTACTTGCCGTAAGCAATGTAAATATCTGCCTCGCCTACAACGTCGCCGGTTTCAGCAACGGCGGAAGTATCTTCTTCATCAAACAGCGCCATTTCATCGGCCGAAGGTTCTGCAGCAGACTCCTCTGGCTGATTGAAAGCATCAAAGTTGGGCTCTGAGGTAAATAAGTCGTCAGAATCTTTATCAAAGGATTGCGCCGCTTCAGCCTGCGCCTTGCGACGACGCATAACCGCGAAGCCTACAGCAAACAAAATGCCGGCAGCGCCTAGGCCAACCCAAAGAATATTGTCGAGCAGATGATCAACCAGTGTCTTTTCAGGCTCTACCACTACGGGAGCGCGTTTAACGACTGGCTTCTTGGGTACTACGGCAGCTGCACTAGAGGCAACTTCACTTGACGCTGCTGATGCAGCAGCCTCGCTCGCAACCGGTGCGGAGGTTTCGGCGGCGGCTTTTGTATCTGCCGCTTTTGCTGTTAAGTCTGCTTTATCAGGTTGTTTGGCTGAATTTACCTGTAAAGCGCGCAATTTTTCATTGCTCACGTCAACCAAGCGCTGCATGGTTTTCACTTGAGCTTCGAGATCACGCACTCGTGAGGATAATTCAGTCTTATCCGATTTAGCTTTATCCAATTCTTCAAGCGTTGACGCCAATTCAGATTCAAGCGCTTTACCTGACCCTTTATTAGCACCACTACCTTGGCCACTGGCTGAAGTATCTTTTGCAGTTGGCGCTTCTAATTTAACGCGTCCCGCGACAGCTTCCGATTTAACGCGCTCAGTAGAGCTGCGAGTAGAAGCATCTAACTGAGCTCCCATGCCTGTAGAGTTAGAGCTTGTACCAGACCACTCAGCGGTTTGAGCACTGAATTGGCTGACAGCTTCAGATTTGGAAACACTAGTGATTTCAGCTGCATCAGGCACACGTAGTACTTGGCCTTTTTTGAGCAAATTAATGTTGCCGCGAATAAAGGCATCTGGATTCAAACGCTGCAAGGCCAACATAGTTTGATGCACGCTGGCGCTAGAATCAGGGCGCACTGAAAGTGCTATATCCCATAAGGTATCTTTATCACCTACGGGGCCGTAGGTGTCGGCCGCAGTATTAGACTTTTTTGCAGGTTGATCCTGCTCGGCAATAATCTCTGGCTTTTCTTCGCTATCGGCAGCGTCTACCGCTGCTTGCACTTCAGCTGCTATAGCTGCATCGGCGCTTTTAGTGGTTTTTGTTTCAGTCGGCTTTACTTGAGAAGCCTGCGCGGATTGAACTGCCGCCTTGGGAGCAGCCTCATCAAAGGTCGGCAAATCCATCAGCAGCGTATATTCACGCAGCAGGCGACCTGAGGTCCACCTTGCTTCAACCAGGAAATTCAAATAGGGTTCACGAACAGGATTGCGAGAGGTGATGCGTACAACGGGACCACTGGGATTATCTAAGGCAACTTCGAATTTAAACTCGGAGTAAAAATGACTGAAGTCCAGACCATTGCGCTCAAAATCACCTACCGAGGCGAGTGAGACAATAATCTGTTCAGGCGATAGGCCTTTGGTGTCCAACAACTGAACTTCAGCGCTGAGTGGCTGATTAAGCGTCGATTTTAACTTAACCTCACCCAACCCTAATGCACTGGCATAATTTGACAGGGCAAAAGAAGCGAATCCACAGGCTAAAACCAATTTACGAAGATGCATAGGGTGATCCTTTATTATCTCCCAGCTGTAAGACTTAATTGCTTCTGACACTGATTTGCCAGAAAAGTAGAATTAAGGCCCAAACCGGATGTTGTATGCGGGTACTGCAAAACCTCGAATAAATATTCACTATCTGTCGTAAGTATTCATTATAAATAGCTTTTTATCAACACTTAGGCCCATCTGCAAACCTGCCAGAACGGACTTTTTGCACATTTTTCAACGCTTTTGGGCAAAAAAGTGAAATTTAAGGCGATGAATTCTGACGCCAAACCACAAATCGCCCCCTAGAAAACAAAAAACCCTCAATAATCTGGTGATTATTGAGGGTACTTAAAGCGATTCTTTAAGTTTGAGGATTAAGCTTCTTTGAGTACGCGCAACATACGACGCAAAGGCTCAGCCGCTCCCCACAATAATTGGTCGCCCACGGTGAAGGCTGATAGGTACTGTGGCCCCATATTCATCTTGCGCAGACGACCTACAGGAATACTCAAAGTACCAGTTACCGCCGTTGGGGTCAGATCACGCATACTGCTTTCGCGATCATTTGGTACAACTTTAGCCCATGGATTGGCATTCGCAATTAAAGCTTCAATATCTGTGATAGGCACGTCTTTATTCAGCTTGATAGTCAACGCCTGTGAATGGCAACGCATGGCGCCAATTCGCACACACAAACCATCTACTGGAATCGGGTTACCATCGCGACCAAGAATCTTGTTGGTCTCAGCCTGACCCTTCCATTCTTCTTTGGATTGACCGGTTTCCCATTGCTTATCGATGTACGGCAACAAGCTTCCAGCCAAAGGATGGCCGAAGTTGGCTTTTGGCAAATCATCGCCACGCATAGTTTCGGCGATGATACGGTCAATTTCTAAAATCGCAGATTTTGGATCGACCAATTTATCGGCAACCGATGCATGCAAAGCACCCATTTGCGAAATCAGCTCTCGCATATTTTGCGCACCAGCACCCGATGCAGCTTGGTAAGTCATAGAAGAAACCCACTCTACCAAGCCCGCATTGAACAAGCCGCCTAAGCCCATGAGCATCAAACTTACGGTGCAATTACCGCCGATGTAGTTTTTTACACCTTTAGCTATACCGTCTTTGATAACATCAAGGGTTACCGGATCAAGTACGATAATGGCATCTTTATCCATACGCAGGCTTGATGCCGCATCAATCCAGTAGCCACTCCAGCCAGATGAACGTAGTTTTGGGAAAATCTCGTTGGTGTAGTCACCACCTTGGCAGGTCACAATGGCATCCAATTGCTTCAAATCATCAATTGAATAAGCATCTTTCAACGCAGGCAAACCTGCAGCTACAGCGGGTGCTGCGCCACCTACGTTTGAGGTGGTGAAAAATACGGGTTCAATATTTGCAAAGTCATTCTCCGCTTGCATACGCTCCATAAGAACGGAACCCACCATACCGCGCCAACCAACAAAACCTACTTTCATTTCATCTCTCTCTTTAAATTCAATTACGCAACTTTTTAGCGTTCAATTAAGCCAATGCTTTAACGACAGCGTCGCCCATTTCCGATGTGGACACTTTTTTAGTGCCTTCAGTGTAAATATCTGCCGTGCGGAAACCTTGATCCAACACCTTACCTACCGCCACTTCGATTACGTCGGCCACTTCTGGATAGCCCAGCGAGTAACGTAACATCATGGAAACTGACAAAATTGTGGCAAGTGGGTTTGCGATACCAAGGCCTGCGATATCCGGTGCGGAACCGTGACAAGGCTCATACATGCCGCGACCATCTTTATCTAAAGACGCCGAAGGCAGCATCCCGATTGAGCCTGTCAACATAGCCGCCGCATCGGACAAAATATCACCAAACATGTTGCCAGTCACTAAAACGTCGAATTGTTTTGGTGCGCGAACCAATTGCATGGCTGCGTTATCCACATACATGTGAGAAAGCTCAACATCAGGATATTCTGCGTGCAGCGTATCCATGACTTCGCGCCACAGCATAGTCGCTTCTAGTACGTTAGCTTTATCCACCGAGCAAACTTTCTTGCCGCGTTTGCGCGCCATTTCAAAGGCAGTACGACCAATACGAATAATTTCGCTCTCAGAATATTTGTAGGTGTTATAGCCTTCGCGCTCGCCGTTTTCCAATACGCGAATACCGCGTGGCTCACCGAAATAAATACCACCCGCCAATTCACGAACGATAAGAATATCCAAACCCGAAACCACTTCTGGTTTCAGCGAAGATGCATCCACCAATTGCGGATACAAAAGCGCCGGGCGCAAATTCGCATACAAGCCTAATTGCGAGCGAATTTTCAATAAACCTTTTTCCGGGCGAATTGAACGGTCCAATTTATCCCACTTGGGGCCACCTACTGCACCAAGCAAAATTGCATCGGCAAGACGCGCGCGCTCAAGGGTTGAATCTGCAAGTGGAACACCGTGTACATCAATTGCACAACCGCCCATTAATTCATTTTCAAACGTAAAGCCCAAATTGAATTTTTCGTTTACAACATCCAATACTTTGCGCGCTTCACGCACGATTTCCGGACCTATGCCATCGCCTTCCAGAATTAAAATATGCTTACCCACAATATTCTCCAATTAATAAATTCTTATTTCACTACATCAAAAAGCCAAGGAGCTTCAACACGCTTTTTAGCTTCATAAGCGCGAATCGCATCCGCATATTCAAGCGTTAACCCAATATCGTCAAAACCATTCAGCAAGCAATGTTTACGGAAGTTGTCGATTTCAAACGCAAAGCTTTCACCGCTTGGGGCTTTTACGGTTTGCGACTGCAAATCAATCGTCAATTGATAGCCTTCGGCTGCGTACATCTCTTGAAACAACTGCTCGACAACTTCATCGCTCAACACAATCGGCAACAAACCGTTTTTGAAACAGTTGTTAAAGAAAATATCAGCAAAGCTTGGCGCAATTACGCAACGAATACCGTAATCATCCAACGCCCAAGGTGCATGCTCGCGGCTTGAACCACAGCCAAAATTTTCACGAGACAATAAAATAGTCGCGCCTTGGTAGCGTGGAAAATTAAGTGGAAATTCGGTATTAATTGGGCGACCTTCACAACTTTGATCTGGCTTGCCTTCGTCCAAATAACGCAATTCATCAAACAGGTTTTTTCCGAAGCCGGTGCGCTTAATGGATTTCAAAAACTGTTTGGGGATAATCATGTCGGTATCGACATTGGCGCGATCCATAGGAGCGGCCAAACCCTGCAAAACGGTAAAACTTTTCATGGCAAACTCCTATTAATTAAAGGTGCGAACATCAACAAAGTGACCAGCAATCGCAGCAGCGGCGGCCATCGCCGGGCTCACCAAATGCGTTCTACC
>DAOORH010000175.1:0-1678 GCA_035389145.1 Cellvibrio sp. | reverse complement strand
CACCGTAGCCTTGGCGGCCTTCAAAGTTGCGATTGGATGTTGATGCACAGTGTTCGCCATTGCCCAACTTATCCGCATTCATCGCCAAACACATTGAGCAGCCTGGCTCGCGCCATTCCAAACCGGCGGCGATAAAAATGTGATGCAAACCTTCTGCTTCTGCTTGCGCCTTAACCGCGCCAGAACCTGGAACCACGATTGCTTCTTTAACCGAAGCAGCTTTAGTGCGGCCTTTAACGACTTCTGCTGCCGCGCGAATATCTTCAATGCGCGAGTTAGTGCAGGAGCCGATAAATACGCGATCCAAGTAGATTGACGTAATGTCTTGATTGGCTTGCAAGCCCATATATTGAAGAGCGCGTAACATACCTTCGCGTTTTACCGGATCTGCTTCTTGCGCTGGGTCCGGCACTTTATCTTCAATGGAAACCACCATCTCTGGCGAGGTTCCCCAGCTTACTTGTGGCTTGATATCAGCACCGTTGATTTCAACTACTGAATCAAAGTGTGCACCTTCATCACTCACGTAATTGCGCCAATCGGCAACTGCGCGTTCCCACATTTGGCCGGTAGGTGCATAAACTCTGCCTTTTACGTAATCGATGGTGATTTGATCCACAGCGACCATACCCGCGCGCGCGCCGGCTTCAATCGCCATATTGCATACGGTCATGCGACCTTCCATGCTCATATCGCGGAATACTTGGCCACCGAACTCCATCGCATAACCATTCCCGCCCGCCGTGCCAATTTTGGCAATGATGGCCAAAACCACGTCTTTCGGCGTTACACCCAAACCGAGCTTGCCTTCAACATTAATCAACATGTTATTCATTTTTTTGGCAACCAAGCACTGGGTCGCCATCACATGCTCCACTTCACTGGTACCAATACCGTGCGCCAAAGCGCCCAATGCGCCGTTGGTGGCGGTATGTGAATCACCGCAAACGACTGTCATACCGGGCAAGCAAGCGCCGGTTTCTGGGCCGATCACATGCACAATACCTTGGCGGGAATCGTTGATTTTGTACTCGACGATACCGAATTCATCGCAGTTGTCATCCAAGGTTTGTACTTGAATCAAAGAAACAGGGTCTTCAATACCGCTTATACCGTGGGCGCGCTCTTTCTGAGTCGTCGGCACGTTGTGGTCTGGTGTCGCCAAGATAGAATCCACACGCCAAGGTTTACGACCCGCCAAACGCAGGCCATCAAAGGCTTGTGGCGAGGTTACTTCGTGAATGATGTGGCGGTCGATGTATATCAACGCCGAGCCATCGTCACTTTGTTTAACCAAGTGGGCATCCCACAATTTGTCATACAACGTCTTTTTACTATTAGCAGCTGTCATAAACATCTCCGAATGAGGCCTTTTAAAGTGAAGTTAGTGTATGGCTCACAAACCCATAAAACAAATTTATCTTTTTTATACATTGCATTCCAATAAGGAATAGTATAAAAATAACACAAATGGATACCCAACACTTACAGGCATTTGTTGCGATTGCGGAAAGCGGTTCATTTTCAGGGGCTGGCGAACGCTTACACCTAACACAACCAGCGATCAGCAAACGTATTGCACTTTTGGAAGAGCAGATCAACGCAAAACTCTTTGATCGAGTCGGCAGGCAAGTTGTTTTAACCCAAGCAGGGAACTTATTGCTGAATAAGGCGACAA
>DAOORH010000174.1:0-7100 GCA_035389145.1 Cellvibrio sp. | reverse complement strand
CTTATGAAAAGTCTCATGAAAACTACGGAGTTAAAGTAAAAAATGACCGATTCTAAAATTATCTATACCCAAACCGACGAAGCCCCTGCCTTAGCCACTTACTCTTTACTCCCTATAGTTCAAGCCTTTACCAAATCCTCTGGCATTGCCATTGAAACTCGCGATATTTCGCTCTCAGGCCGCATCATCGCCGCCTTTTCAGAATTCCTGAAGCCAGAACAACGCATCGGCGATCACCTCGCCGAGCTCGGCAAACTGGCCACTACGCCAGAAGCCAACATCATAAAATTACCAAATATCAGTGCATCAATTCCACAATTGAAAGCCGCGATCAAAGAACTGCAATCACAAGGTTATGCCTTGCCTGATTACCCTGAAGTGCCAAGCACAGCTGCAGAAAAAGACGCTAAAGCTCGTTACGACAAAATCAAAGGTTCTGCGGTAAACCCTGTGTTGCGTGAAGGTAACTCAGATCGTCGTGCGCCTCTATCTGTAAAAAATTACGCGCGCAAGAATCCCCATAAAATGGGCGCATGGGCTGCAGATTCAAAATCACACGTTGCACACATGAGCAGCGGCGATTTTTACGGCAGCGAAAAATCAGCATTGATTGCTGATGCCGGCAGCGTAAAAATCGAATTGTTTGCCAATGATGGCAGCGTAAAAGTATTGAAAGAATCTACCAAAGTGTTGGCGGGTGAAATTATTGATGCATCTGTGCTTAGTAAAAATGCTTTGCGTGCATTTATCGCCGCCGAAATTGAAGATGCAAAAAGCAAAGGAGTACTTTTCTCGGTGCATTTGAAAGCCACCATGATGAAAGTATCTGACCCAGTTATTTTCGGTCACTTTGTCTCTGTGTATTACGCACCAGTGTTGGAAAAACACGCTGCAGTGTTGAAAGAATTAGGTGTTGATTTAAATAATGGTTTGGGTGATCTCTACGCCAAAATTAAATCATTGCCCGTTGAACAACAAAATGAAATTGAAGGCGATATCGCAGCGCTTTACGCAATTCGCCCTGAATTGGCGATGGTGAATTCTGATAAAGGCATCACCAACTTGCACGTACCCAGCGATGTGATCGTTGATGCTTCTATGCCTGCCATGATTCGCGATTCCGGCAAAATGTGGAATGCTGATGGCAAATTGCAAGACACCAAAGCAGTCATTCCAGATCGTTGTTACGCGGGTGTTTATCAAGTGGTTATCGATGACTGCAAGAAAAACGGCGCATTCAATCCTGTGACTATGGGCAGCGTGCCTAACGTTGGTTTAATGGCGCAAGCAGCTGAAGAATACGGTTCACACGATAAAACTTTCCAAATTTCTGCGGACGGTGTTGTGCGTGTAACTGATGCTGCTGGCAAAGTATTATTGGAACAAAAAGTAGAGACTGGTGATATTTGGCGTATGTGCCAAGTGAAAGATGCACCTATTCAAGATTGGGTAAAACTCGCCGTAAATCGCGCGCGCGCATCTGGTACTCCAGCCGTTTTCTGGTTAGACCCAAAACGTGCTCACGATGCGCAATTGATTACCAAAGTTAATGCATATTTGAAAGATCACGACACTGCTGGCCTTGAGATTTACATCAAAACGCCAGAAGAGGCGACGCAGTATTCTTTGGATCGTATCCGCGTTGGCAAAGACACTATTTCCGTAACTGGCAACGTATTGCGTGATTACCTCACCGACTTGTTCCCGATTATGGAGCTTGGTACTTCTGCAAAAATGTTATCCATCGTTCCGTTAATGAACGGAGGCGGGTTGTTTGAAACAGGCGCGGGCGGTTCGGCGCCTAAGCACGTACAGCAATTCGTAGAAGAAGGCCACTTGCGTTGGGATTCTTTGGGCGAGTTTTTGGCCTTGGCAGAATCTTTGGATCACTTCGGTAACATCACCAAAAATGCTAAAGCAAAAGTGTTTGCGAAAACCCTCGATCAAGCCAACGGTTTGTTTCTCGACAACAACAAGTCACCAGGCCGTGCAGTTGGCGAGTTTGATAACCGTGGCAGCCATTTCTATTTGGCTATGTACTGGGCACAAACTTTGGCTGCACAAACTGATGACGCGCAATTGGCTGCAGAATTTGCACCTTTGGCGAAGTTGTTGACCGAGAATGAATCTAGAATCATTGCAGAAATTATTGCGGCGGGCGGTAAGCCAGTTGAGTTGGGTGGCTATTATCGTTTGGATGAAAAGTTAGCATCGGCGGCTTTGCGCCCAAGTACGACCTTTAATTCGGCCTTGGCAACTTTGGGCTAATTTTCTGAGATCGCAAAAACCCCTTGAGCGCAAGCTCAAGGGGTTTTTTTATCGCTTTTAATCTTTGTAGCTAATTGTAAAACTAGGCCTTAAGTTCAGGGAATGAGCTAACATAAAACCAAGTTTTCGTACAAAAGTTCTGCTGAGTCAATCGTCTATTGTGTTCATATACCTCTAATAAAGTGAGTCACACAATGTCAGTAATCCGCGTCTGTATATTGGTGTTCTCCATATTTTGGGGTGAAGCTTCTTTTGCTGCGGCTGTTGAACAGGCGTCTAAATTGCCAGCGCAAGTCACTATTTCCCAAACTGCATCCAATGATATCAATCACGAAGACTATTATTTTACTCAGTTATTGAATCTCGCTTTGTCTAAAACGGAGTCGCAATACGGTAAGGTAAATCTCGTTGAGCTTCCCAATCGCAATGTGGATAAGCGTTTGAGAGCGGAATTGTTGGTTCGCAATATCGATTTACTATGGTCACCGACTAGCCCTGAGCTTGAAACAGAGTTTCTGCCCGTCAGAGTTTCACTATTAAAAGAGCTGAATAACTATCGGCTTCTGCTGATAAGGCCGGAAACTCAAGCACAGTTTTCGCGTGTTGAAACACTCAATGATTTGCGTCAATTCAAGGGGGGGATGAGCGCACAGTGGGCAGATGCCAATATTATGGAAGCAAATAGTCTGCCGCTGGTGAAAGCCGTAGGTTATGGCAAATTGTTCAAAATGTTGGCGGCTAAAAGGTTCGATTATTTTTCGCGGGGGCTCTACCAAATTCAAACCGAGGTGAATTTCTACCCAGATTTACACTTGGCGATTGAAAAGGACTTAATGCTGCATTACCTAAACGAAGTTTACTTCTTTGTCCACAAGGATAATAAGGCCTTAGCGCAACGCCTAAAGCTCGGGCTTGACGCTGCTCAGAGGGACGGGAGCTTTGATGCACTGTTTAACAGCATACCTCGCTATCAGTGGGGGCTTGAACAATTGAAGCACCATCAGCGACGTATTATTCATCTTCTACCCATTGGTGAGTCCGTATCACAATTAAAGGCTGCAACAAACTGACATAGTTGAGCAGCCACTGCGTATCCTGCAACGGCTGCTTTTGCTGCCTATCCTCTTCTATTTACTAGGCAGTCGCTTCCGCTAGCACTTGATCTGCTTGTTCGTTGGTTTCGGGGGCACAAATATTCACCGCGTGTAAGCCCTTATCACCTTTGGTGATCTCGAATGAGACTTGTTGGCCTGCTTTGAGGGTTTTATAGCCGTCCATTTTAATGGCCGAATAATGTGCAAAAAGGTCTTCATTGCCTTGATCGGCTAGGATGAAACCATAACCTTTAGCATTATTGAACCACTTAACTGTACCTGTGGGCATATTGAATTCCTGCGCCTTGGCACCATATAACCGTATAGATGTATGTTGCCTTCGTTATTATTACCCCAAAATGTTTTTGGGACTTGTAGGCTTGCGACTTTTTCGGTGCCAAATTGTGAAATTTAACACCAAAGTGCTGACAAATTGTTCAGCGCAACGTGTTTTTTATCCAACATTTGCTCCAATGTCAAGTTTTGAACGTATTCATGGTTGTTATGCCTATGAGTTACAATATCGCCAACATTCCAATCATTTTATTTTTCTGTTGAATCTCTATGAGCAATCTAATCAACCTTCAACTAACCTTAAATCAAGATGGCGATTCCGAGGGTGGGGATCTAGACGGAAATCTTGCGGTCTTAGAGTCGAAACCAAAATTAAAACGCCCACCTATGTATAAGGTGATGCTACTCAACGATGACTACACGCCGATGGATTTTGTGGTTGAGATTTTGGAAAAGTTTTTTGGCATGAATCGTGAAAAAGCAACTCATGTAATGTTAACTGTGCATATTCATGGAAAAGCGGTTTGTGGCATCTATACTCGAGATATTGCGGAGACAAAAGCCGCGCAAGTTAATGAGTATGCTCGTGAACATCAACATCCATTGCTGTGCGACATCGAAGCATTAGAAGATGACGAGAAATAGTGTGGTGTGCTTTTTTTGATCAAGAGGGTTTGAGTGATGTTAAGCAAAGATCTAGAAGTAACTTTGAATCTCGCCTTCAAAGGTGCGCGCTCAAAGCGCCACGAGTTTATGACAGTCGAGCACTTGTTGCTCGCACTTATCGATAACGACTCTGCTGCAGGTGTGCTGCGTGCCTGCGGAGCAGATTTGCCTAGCCTGCGCAAAGAATTAATTGAATTTGTCGATTCAACTACACCACTAATTCCTGAGCACGATGCTGATCGTGAAACTCAACCCACACTCGGATTCCAGCGCGTACTACAACGCGCCGTATTTCATGTGCAATCATCCGGTAAACAAGAAGTTACTGGCGCTAACGTATTGGTTGCGATTTTTAGCGAGCAAGAAAGCCAAGCCGTTTATTATTTGAAACAACAAAGCATTGCGCGCATTGATGTGGTGAATTTCATTACCCACGGCATTCACAAAGTATCAGGTAATTCTGATCATACTCACGATCATCAAGCACAAGAAAATCACGATGAAGAATCTTCATCCGGCGAATCAAGTTCATCTAATCCTTTAGAAAACTACGCCAGCAATTTAAATGAAATGGCCATGCAAGGTCGCATCGACCCGCTCGTCGGTCGTGCAGACGAAGTTGAACGCGTGTGCCAAATTTTATCGCGTCGCCGTAAAAATAACCCACTGTTAGTGGGTGAGTCTGGTGTGGGTAAAACCGCTATTGCCGAAGGTTTAGCTAAGCGTATTGTAGATGGCGATGTGCCTGAAATACTGGCAGATAGCATTGTTTACTCTTTGGATATGGGTGCGCTTTTAGCAGGTACAAAATATCGCGGTGATTTCGAAAAACGCTTCAAAGGTTTGTTGCATGAACTGAAGAAACAAAAGAAATCGATTTTATTTATTGATGAGATTCACACCATTATTGGTGCTGGCGCAGCATCCGGTGGTGTAATGGATGCATCCAATTTACTAAAACCTTTATTATCTTCTGGCGAAATTCGCTGCATGGGTTCAACAACCTATCAAGAGTTCCGTGGCATTTTTGATAAAGATCGTGCCTTGTCACGCCGCTTCCAAAAAGTAGATGTGGATGAGCCCACCGTTGATGAAACCTATCAAATTTTGAAAGGCTTAAAAAGTCGCTTCGAGAAGCATCACAATTTGCGCTACACCGATGCCGCTTTGCGTTCTGCGGCAGAATTAGCGGCGCGTTATATCAATGATCGTTTCTTGCCAGACAAGGCAATTGACGTAATTGACGAAGCCGGTGCTTACCAACAATTGCAACCTGCGAGCAAGCGTAAGAAAACTATCGGCGTGACCGATGTTGAAAATGTTGTTGCAAAAATTGCGCGCATTCCCCCAAAAAGTGTGTCGTCTTCTGATAAAGAACAATTGCGTAAATTGGATCAGAATTTGAAGATGACCGTGTTTGGTCAAGATGCTGCAATTGATACGCTTGCGACTGCAATTAAATTGTCGCGCGCTGGTTTGGGTGCATCAGAAAAGCCGATTGGTTCGTTTTTGTTTTCAGGCCCAACGGGTGTTGGTAAAACTGAAGTGTCGCGTCAGTTGGCTAAAGCCATGGGCATGGAATTAATTCGTTTTGATATGTCTGAGTACATGGAGCGCCATACTGTTTCGCGTTTGATTGGTGCGCCCCCAGGTTATGTTGGTTTTGATCAAGGTGGCTTGCTAACCGACGCAGTTAACAAACAACCACATTGTGTGTTGTTGTTAGATGAAATTGAAAAAGCCCATCCCGAAGTTTTCAATTTGCTGTTGCAAGTTATGGATCACGGTACGCTGACCGACAACAATGGTCGTAAAGCGGATTTCCGTAATGTCATTTTAATTATGACCACCAACGCAGGTGCAGATGTCATGAGCCGCGCGTCTATCGGCTTTACTCATCAAGACCACACTACCGATGGTATGGAAGCAATTAAGAAGATGTTTACGCCTGAGTTCCGTAACCGTCTGGATGCAATCGTGCAGTTCGGTTCTTTGACCTTGGCGACAATCAAAACTGTGGTTGATAAGTTTGTGATGGAATTGCAAACTCAGTTGGACGATAAGCATGTGACCTTGGAGATTAGCGAGGACGCACGCGAGTGGTTGGCGATTCATGGTTACGATGTGCAAATGGGGGCTCGCCCAATGGCGCGTCTAATCCAAGAGAAGCTCAAAAAGCCACTGGCGGAAGCTATACTGTTTGGTGAGTTGTCGCATGGCGGCGGCACGGTTGAGGTTGATCTTGATCCTATCAATGATCAGCTTGAAATCGAAATTACCGCGAAGCAGCAACCTGCTGTACAAACTGCTAAGGTCTGATCTATTTGGCGCGAATTAGCGCGATATAGCTTTACGTTAGACAAAAACGCAAAAAGCCGCTTAATAAGCGGCTTTTTTGTTTCTAACATTCTGAAATTACAGTCGAAGTTTGATCTGTAACTTGGATATCAGCGGGCGCGGTAAGTGATGCGGCCTTTGCTTAAATCATAAGGCGTCATTTCAACTTTCACCTTATCACCAGTGAGAATGCGGATATAGTTCTTGCGCATTTTTCCAGAGATGTGGGCGGTTACGACGTGGCCGTTTTCCAATTTAACGCGAAAAGTAGTATTTGGCAGTGTATCAACGACTTCGCCATCAAACTCAATATTGTCTTCTTTTGCCATGCGGCATGATCCTCAGGTGTGACTAAATGTGTGGGACGTAAAAATAGGCGCGAATTGTGCCTGAAATAGCCTGCTGAGCCAAGAGAAACGTTTCACTTGGAGGCAGGCTATT
>DAOORH010000173.1:0-7176 GCA_035389145.1 Cellvibrio sp. | reverse complement strand
AAATAGTTAAAAAGCGCACTAAAACCGAATTTAGTGCGCTTTTTAAGTTGCTTGCTTGGCAGCCTTACTACTAAGGAATTGCCAACAAACTGACTATTAAGATTTTGCTTTAATAGCGTCTAGCGTATCAAGGAATACTTTTTGGTTAGCTAAAAAGGTTTCTTGGTTGGCAAGAAATTGCTCTTGATTCGCTAGGAATCTTTGTTGATTCATAAGAATCAACTTTAGTTGGCCAATGGCACCGCTCACTAAGCCCAAGGTGCCCAAGGCAATAGCCAATTCTGATTGGCCGAACAATGCAAGCCCGGATGCAATTACCAACATTGTCCAGAAACAAATGTTGAAGCCTCTGTATTGGCTCTCTAAATCGATTTTAAGTACGCTTTCTAGCATTTTGGTGGTCTCTCTTTTTTATGTGAATATAACAAATATCGTCTGGTTACCTAAGTAATTGCCTATTACGCGACCAGACCCTTGACTTCAACTTACAAACTAAAAATTATTCCACGTAAATT
Source organism: Cellvibrio sp. (assembly GCA_035389145.1). Taxonomy (GTDB): domain Bacteria; phylum Pseudomonadota; class Gammaproteobacteria; order Pseudomonadales; family Cellvibrionaceae; genus Cellvibrio. The sequence continues at coordinate 6,661 of DAOORH010000173.1, read as the reverse complement.
TCAATTATTCCACGTAGTTTTCAATGCTCGGGCAGGAGCATACCAAATTACGGTCGCCGTAAACATTGTCAATGCGGTTTACTGTAGGCCAGACTTTGTGGTTTTTCAACCATGGAGCAGGGCGGCCTGCGGTTTCACGTGAGTAAGCGCGCGTCCAGTTTTCTTCCATCACATCGTCTTGTGTGTGCGGGGCGTTGTGCAAGGCGCTCGCTTCGGAACTCACTTCACCGTTAATCACTTGGGCAATTTCTTGGCGAATAATCAACATGGCTTCAATGAATTTATCCAACTCCACTTTGGATTCAGATTCAGTGGGTTCAATCATCAAGGTGCCGGCAACTGGGAATGACATAGTGGGTGCATGGAAACCAAAATCCATCAGGCGCTTGGCGATATCTTCTTCGCTAATGCCGCTGGCTTCTTTGAGTGGGCGCAAATCTAACAAGCATTCGTGCGCAACAAAACCTTGGGTGCCTTTGTACAAAATCGGGTAGGCCGCTTCGAGTTTTTTGGCTACATAATTGGCGTTAAGCATGGCGAATTCAGTTGCTTGACGCATACCGACCGCGCCCATCATTTTGATGTACATCCAGCTAATCGGCAGAATACTCGCAGAGCCCCAAGGCGCGGCAGAAATAGTGCCGTTCGCAGGATCTGTACCCGGTACGCTTTGCACATTGTGGCCCGCAAGGAAGGGAGCCAAGTGTTTGCCTACGCCGATAGGGCCCATGCCGGGGCCGCCGCCGCCGTGCGGAATACAGAAAGTTTTGTGCAAGTTAAGGTGTGAAACATCGCCGCCGAATTTGCCGGGTGCCGCTACGCCAACCAAGGCGTTCATGTTGGCGCCGTCGATATAAACCTGCCCGCCCACTGCATGAACCATATCGCACAATCGCGTGATGCCTTCTTCAAACACGCCGTGCGTGGAGGGGTAGGTCACCATGATGCAGGCGATTTGTTCGCCGTAGGTGGCAATCTTGTCGGCCAAATCGGCTAGGTCAACGTTGCCTTTGTTATCGCAGGCAACCACAACTACTTTGTAACTCACCATTTGCGCAGACGCCGGATTGGTGCCGTGTGCGGATGCAGGAATCAAACAAATATCGCGGCTCTCGTCTTTGCTTTCAAAATATTTTTTGATGGCGATAAGGCCAGCGTATTCGCCTTGCGAACCGGCGTTGGGTTGCAAACTAATGGCATCGTAACCCGTGCACACTTTCAGCATGTTTTGCAATTCTTCAAACAACTCGCTATAGCCTTGCGCTTGATCGATAGGTGCAAAGGGATGCAATTTGCCAAACTCTGGCCAAGTGACAGGAATCATTTCAGCGGTTGCATTTAATTTCATGGTGCAAGAGCCGAGTGGAATCATCGCGTTGTTGAGCGCGATATCTTTTGATTCCAAACGCTTTAAATAGCGCAGCATTTCCGTTTCGCTGTGATAGCTGTTGAATACTGGGTGCGTTAATACTGCATCGCTACGTAGTAAATCCGCTGGGATTGCTTTGTTGGTAACGGACAAAACGTCGTCAATACTTTCGAGTTCTGCATCCGGCCCCTCATTATTATTTAGGCCAAACGCTGCTAACACATTTGCAACATCTTTTAAGGTAGTGGTTTCGTTAAAGCTGATACCGATTGAATCGCTGCCCACTAAACGCACATTAATTTCTGAATCTAAGGCTGCTTGAAAAATCGCTTGTTGCTTAGCGCCTACTTGCACGGTGATGGTGTCAAAGTAAGTGCAGTTGCTCAGCACAAAGCCTTTTTGTTGCAACGCGGTTGCTGCAACAGATGTTAAACGGTGAATGCGATTGGCGATGCGCTTTAAACCATCGGGGCCGTGGTAAATCGCATAGAAAACGCTCATAACGGCGAGCAATACTTGCGACGTACATATATTGGAGTTGGCTTTCTCACGGCGAATATGTTGCTCGCGGGTTTGCATAGCCATACGCAACGCTTGCTTGCCGCGTGAATCAATGGATACGCCAATAATGCGACCGGGAGCAGAACGTTTGTAAGCGTCGCGGAAGGCGAAGAAGCCAGCATGCGGGCCACCGAATCCCATGGGCACGCCAAAGCGTTGGCTGGTGCCGACTACAACATCTGCACCCATTGCGCCGGGTGATTTCAATAGCAACAGAGCCATCAAATCAGACGCAACGGTTACTAGAGCGTTGTTCTTGTGAGCGGTGTCGATCAGCGATGTTAAATCGTTTACTTGACCCGTTGAGCCGGGGTATTGCAGTAAAGCACCAAAGTAATCGCCATTGCCCACTTCTTCTGCCTTGGCGACATGCACTTCAAAACCAAAATGTTCAGCGCGGGTTTGCACTACGGCGATAGTTTGCGGGTGAGTATCGGCATCCACAAAGAACACATCGGATTTGCTCTTTTTGTTTTGGCGCTTACACATGGCCATGGCTTCTGCCGCCGCTGTGCCTTCGTCCAATACCGAGGCGTTTGCCATTTCCATGCCGGTGAGGTCGATAATCATTTGTTGGTAGTTGAGCAGGGCTTCTAAACGACCTTGGGCAATTTCGGGCTGATAAGGGGTGTAAGCCGTGTACCAGCCCGGATTTTCTAATACGTTACGCAGCACAACCAGCGGCACGTGGGTATCGTGGTAGCCCATGCCGATGTAGGTTTTGAAGACTTTGTTTTTGCTGGCGATCGCTTTCAATTCGGCCAAGGCATTGGCTTCGCTGACTGCATTGCCCAGCGCCATCTCACCTTTTAAGCGAATATTATCCGGGACAGTCTTATCGATCAGTTCTTTCACCGAGCTTACGCCCAAGGTCGCCAACATGGCTGCGGTTTGTTTAGCATCTGGGCCAATGTGGCGGGCGATAAACTCGTCGTTGTTGGCTAAATGAGTGAGCGAAGCTGAGCGAAAATCAACTGACATAGAGGTTCTCTGTGTGTGGATATGGTAAGTAAGGCGGGAGAAAACGGAGCAAACCCAAGCAGATTCTGCTCGTTTAAAAAGGCGGCTATGGTATCAATTTGGGGCGTTTCGGGCAATCGAATCCATGCATTGAGCGCGCGCTATGGCTAGATAAATTCTCCTAATCAGCGCTCGTTGCAGCCGGTGTAACTCGTTCTTGCCAGTTAATTTTAAAGATTGCGTCAATGACGCGTACCGGGCAACGTTTGTTGAATCTTTAGTTTGTAAAAATACTGGGCGTAATCGAAATCAATGGATTTCACCAAAGGATTCTCCAAGCGGAATACTTTGCGTTGATCCAGTTCGGCAAAATCAACACTGGCTTGATGGTGGGCACGCCACAGTTTCATCAGTGAGCCATCGGCATAGGCTTTGTGCAGACCTTTAGTGACTCGCGCTATAGCAGCTTTATTTTGACTGTTGGTGTAGAAAAATATCGGCATGGGGTAATAGATAAGTAGATGGCGATCATAGCCCAAACCTTCAGTTTGCCCCCAGCGTTCGTACTCCTCTTTAATTTCATTGGCGCCGCGACAAAATAAATCTAGGCGATGTGCCGCCACCATCTTAAATAAATTGGGGTAAGGCTCTATTTCGACTACGTTGAAGCCATTGTGTTTAAGAATTGCACCATCGACCCAGCCGCGCCCTTGGCCCATGGAGAGCATGCGCAACTCATCCAAACTATTGATTTTGGCAAGCTTCGCTAGGGATTCTTGGGATGCAAAACAAGTTCTATAGCTTAAAACCCCAAGGTCAACCGGAAAGGGGATGTAAGTGATCTCCTCTGGACTGCCATAGTTTTCGTTATAGCCAAGGCTGGCAAAATAATTGGGAAAGGTGTTGGCTTTAATACTTTGCAGGCTGCGGCTGACATTAATTTTGGGTGCGGCTTTGAATTCGTAAGGGCCGTATTCGGCGATAGTTTTTTCAAGCGCTAGTTTTAGCACTGAAACTTCATAGTTGGGTGTGTTACTGGCATAGGCTTCAGGCACTCTGTGGGTAAACACAGTTTGTGCGAAAGAGGGCATTGCCGTTGTGGATGCCAGCCAGAGCAAACTTACTAATAACGTCTTAATAACAGATTGGATCATTGTGGTTACTGGAGGCTAAGGGTTTTTGTCGTTATCTTATTCCTGTAACTCTAGCTGAGTATTTTGATTCGGCCACGATTTTCCTGACTTATAGCCAACTCCATAGACTTGTCATATAAAAAATTAATGGGACAGGGAAATCTGTGCGTGTAAGATAGCCCCGTACTATCAACCTCAAGTTGTTTATGAATTTTAGAGATTTATAAACACTTATTTATTCAGTCCAAACATCAACTTATCAGGAGATTTATTATGGGCGTATTAGTAGGCAAAAAAGCACCCACTTTCACTGCAGCAGCAGTATTGGGCAATGGCGAAATCGTTGAAGACTTTAGTTTTGAGGCGGCTACCAAAGGTAAAAAAGCGGTAGTGTTCTTCTATCCATTGGACTTCACCTTCGTGTGCCCATCTGAGTTGTTGGCATTTGATCACCGCGTAGAAGAGTTCAAGAAGCGCAATGTGGAAGTGATCGGCGTGTCTATCGATTCTCATTTCACTCACAATGCATGGCGTAACACCCCAATTGATCAAGGCGGTATTGGTCAAGTTCGTTACACCTTGGTAGCCGATATCAATCACGCAATTGCCAAAGCTTACGACGTAGAATCTGAAGGCGGTGTTGCTTTCCGCGGTACTTTCGTAATCGATGAAGCGGGCGTAGTACGTTCACAAATCGTTAACGATTTACCAATCGGCCGTAACATTGATGATACCCTGCGCACTGTTGATGCCTTGATTTTCCACGAGCAACACGGCGAAGTGTGCCCAGCTGGTTGGAAAGAAGGCGACGCAGGTATGGACGCATCGCCAGCAGGCGTTGCTAAATACTTGGCTGAGCACGGCGACAAGCTTTAATATTTGCCGATGTAAACTAAAAACCCAGCTTAACGCTGGGTTTTTTTATGGATCGAGTGTTACATTGCGCGAAAATTATTGTGAAACTTAATGACTATGGCCTCTAAGAAACCTATCGATTTACACCCCAGTTGGCTTGCCCATTTAGCGCCAGAATTTGACTTGCCTTACATGCAACAGCTCAAACAATTTTTGCTGCAACAAAAACAAGCTGGGAAGGTTATTTATCCCGAATCCAAAAATATTTTTAACGCGTTTAACTCCACACCGCTCGATCAAGTGAAGGTAGTGATTCTCGGGCAAGACCCTTACCACGGCCCCAATCAAGCTCATGGTTTATGTTTCTCGGTTCAGCCCGGTATTCAAACACCGCCTTCATTACAAAATATGTATAAAGAAATTGCGCGCGATTTAGGTTTGCCAATTCCCAATCACGGTTTTTTGCAAAGCTGGGCAGAGCAAGGTGTATTTCTGTTGAACGCCACGCTCACGGTTGAACAGGCAAAGGCGGGCGCGCATCAAGGGCAAGGCTGGGAGCAGTTTACTGACCGTGCAATTCAAACCGTAAATGAACAGCGCGAAGGTGTGGTGTTTTTGTTGTGGGGGAGTTATGCGCAGAAGAAAGGTCAGTTAATTGATGGTCGCAAACATTTGATTTTGCGTGCGCCGCATCCATCGCCTTTGTCGGCTTATCGTGGCTTTATGGGGTGCGGGCACTTTTCAAAAGTGAATGAATATCTTGAAGCGAAAGGGCAGCAGCCGATTGATTGGCGTTTGCCCTAATGAGCGGTTAGAGCAGCAGCGACATAGCCGCTTCCATATCTGCAGATAGATCTTCAGAGTCGGCAAGTTGGATTTCTGGGTCTAGGCCTAATCGTTCAAAAGCGGTGACTTGGCTGCAGTCGATTTGTGCTAGGGGAGAATCTGAACCCGCGTAGCTTTGCAGCATGGCGACGGTTACCACATCCGCATAATCAGCTTTGGGAACCTGGCGTTTGAAATCTATGTGCTGCGATGGAATATGAGCCAGCTCTTCCGGAAAACCCCATGTCCGTAAAATTAAATCGCCGATGGGTGCATGTAATTCTTCGATAACTCTATCTAATGTCAAACTGTCGTTGAGCAGAAAAGGGTTGTCTTCGGCATAGGTCAAAATCGGTAATACACCAATTTTATGGACTAAACCTGCCAGCGTGGCTTGGTCTGGGCGAAGTTTCTTGGTGTAGTGTCTGCACAACACGTGGCTGATACCCGCAACCTCGCTAGAGCGACTCCACACTTCACGCATACGCATATCAATTAAATCGGTGGTAGCCTGAAACATTTGTTCCATCGCCAAGCCTGTGGCTATGTTGCAGGTGTAGGAAATTCCTAAGCGCATGAGTGCCGTTCTTAAATCTTCAATCGCTCGTGATGCCCGTAAGAGAGGGCTATTCGCCACGCGAATAATGCGCGCACTTAAAGCGGCATCGCCGCCAATGACGTTGGTCAGTGTTTCTATATCTGAGCTTGGGTCATCTGCCACTTCTCGCACCTTAAGCGCAACTTCGGGCAGGGTGGGCAATACGAGTTGGTCAGTTTTGATGGCGGTGATAATGTCCTGGCGGACGCGCTCGGCAATTTGACTCATAAGCTACCTACTTTTATTGGGGGATATCGAGGTTAATTGTCCTCGTTTGGAGTAGGTATAGCATAAGGTAAGCCAAGTAGACTGAGTTTTTGCGGGTTATTTGTGAGGTAGATAGCAACTCGCTCATCGTCC
>DAOORH010000172.1:0-7176 GCA_035389145.1 Cellvibrio sp. | reverse complement strand
ATGGGTATTGTGATCAACAACCCCATGCCCATGATGCTGCATGAAATTTATGCGCAGATGGATTTAAAAGTCAGCCCCAGTGAGGGCCACCAAGCCGTGGTAGCGGGTGGGCCAGTACAGCAAGAACGCGGCTTTGTGATTCACTCCAGCGACAAGGAATGGTATTCAACACTCAAGATATCACCGGAGATTAGCTTAACCGCATCGCGCGATATTATTGTCGCCTTAGCCGAAGGCCAAGGTCCTAAAGAGTGGCTGGTTGCACTCGGTTATGCAGGCTGGGGCGAAGGCCAATTAGAAGCGGAAATTGCTGCCAACTCATGGCTCACTGTGCCCGCGAACAAACACATTATTTTTAACACGCCGTTTGAACAGCGCTGGACATCCGCTGCCGCTGCATTAGGCATTGATGTGAACTTAATTTCCAATGTCGCCGGCCACGCCTAAAAAATTTACTCACTCTATTGCCACGATTTTATCGCAATGATCCTATCTCCATGATTAAAGCCCTACTCGCCTTCGACTACGGCACTAAAAATATTGGTGTCGCCACCGGCCAAACCATTACCTCATCGGCCAACTCACTACCATCACTCAAAGCCAAAGATGGCGTACCCGATTGGAATCAACTTGAAAAATTAATTGCAGACTGGAAGCCAGATTTGGTGCTGGTGGGCTTGCCGTTAAATATGGATGACAGCGAAAGCGAACTCAGCGCGCGCGCGCGCAAATTTGCCAACCGCATTCATGGACGCTTCGGCGTAAAAATTGAACTGGTGGATGAGCGCTTAACAAGCTTTGAAGCTAAAGGTGAAGTTATGAGCCGCGGCGGCTCACGGGATTATAAAAATAATCCCGTGGATTCTATCGCCGCGCGGCTTATTTTGGAGGGATGGCTAGCAAACCATCAGCACTGATTGCACACGCACTAAAAAATATCTTTCGCTTTTTGTACTCGCGACTTAATGTCGTAATTAGTGTTATAGCGTTTAGCAATTTGTACTTGATCAGCTTCAATGGTATCGCACTGCCAAGTGGTTAGCTGCTTGTTAACTTTTTCGATCTGATCTTTCGTTGTAGGCTCTTCACCGCGCCAACGGTTGCAAGCTACGGTTCTATCTATTACCTGCATTACATCTTGCGGCATATCTTTTTTTAGGGCTTTCACTTCTGCCGTATCATCCGCAAATACACAGGGCACGATTAAAGCAATTGATAAAAACACACTTTTTCTGAGCATGATTAACTTGCCTCTTATTATTTATGACATTTTAGTTAATAAATCACTTAATACATCTTGCCCCGATTATTGCGATCATCGTTCTCAATGCTCAAACTATCGGCAGCATTGTTCAGATAGTTCGCATCCGTTTCTGAACCTAGCTTAATCATCAAGCGTAAATCGTTCGGAGAATCGGCGTGTAATAGCGCATCCTCATAGGTAATCTCACCATTATCGTAGAGATCATAGAGCGCCTTATCAAAAGTTTGCATCCCTAACTCGGTAGATTTTTTCATCAATTCCTTAAGTTCTGACACTTCACCCTTGCGAATTAAATCCGCAGCCAGCGGTGTATTGATCAAAATTTCCAAACAGGCACGACGCCCTTGTCCATCCGGCGTCGCAATTAATTGTTGTGCAACAATCGCTTTTAAGTTGAGCGATAAATCCATCCACAACTGGCGATGACGATCAGCAGGGAAGAAGTGAATAATGCGGTCGAGCGCTTGGTTGGCGTTGTTCGCGTGCAAGGTACACAAACATAAGTGACCCGTTTCTGCAAACGCAATCGCGTGATCCATGGTTTCGCGCGAGCGCACCTCGCCGATTAAAATCACATCGGGCGCTTGCCGCAAAGTATTTTTCAGCGCAGTTTCAAAAGAGTCAGTATCAATCCCTACTTCGCGCTGAGTGATAATGCAGCCTTCGTGCTGATGAATAAATTCAATCGGGTCTTCAATGGAAATAATATGACCTTTGGAATTGCGATTGCGATGACCAATCATAGCCGCGAGCGAAGTGGATTTACCTGTACCCGTCGCGCCCACAAAAATAATCAAGCCGCGTTTGGTCATGGCCAATTCTTTAATAGATTCTGGCAAACCTAGATCATCGGGTTTGGGAATATTAGTTTCAATACGACGCAACACCATGCCCGCGAGATTGCGTTGATAAAACGCACTGGCACGAAAGCGACCAATACCGCGCGCACTTACCGCAAAATTTAATTCTTTCTTTTCTAAGAATTCATTGCGCTGCTTTTCATTCATCACACTCAACACCAACTCGCGCGCTTTTTCAGGCGCAAGTGGCGTTGCAGTTACAGGCACAACCTTGCCATGCAATTTCATTGAGGGTGGAACACCGGCAGTGATAAACAAATCCGACGCGCCTTTTTCTACCATCAATGCGAGTAAACGATCAAAATCCATAACCTGTGCCTGTTTGTGTGAATACTTTTAGGATAACGAAAATTATTTTACTTAGAAATTTTCTGGCATTTTTGCTTTGGAGCGCGCTGCTTCGCGGCTGATAATACGCCGCGCCACCATGTCTGCCAAACACTGATCCATCGTCTGCATGCCCACCGATGCACCTGTCTGAATTGCCGAATACATTTGAGCTACTTTGTCTTCACGAATCAAATTACGAATCGCTGAGGTGCCGCGCATAATTTCATGTGCGGCAACGCGACCACCGCCATTTTTCTTCATGAGGGTTTGCGAAATAACCGCTTGCAAAGATTCCGACAACATTGAACGCACCATGGATTTTTCATTCGCAGGGAACACGTCCACAATACGGTCTATAGTTTTTGCCGCTGAGGTGGTGTGCAGTGTGCCGAATACCAAGTGGCCGGTTTCGGCGGCAGTTAGCGCCAAGCGAATCGTTTCCAAATCGCGCATCTCACCCACCAGGATAATATCCGGGTCTTCACGCAACGCGGAACGAAGTGCTTCGTTAAAACCGTGAGTGTCGCGGTGAACTTCGCGTTGGTTAATTAAGCATTTTTTGGATTCATGTACGAATTCGATAGGGTCTTCAATGGTGAGTACGTGTTCGTATTTGTTGTCATTGATATAGTCGATCATGGCGGCAAGCGTGGTGGATTTACCCGAACCCGTCGGGCCCGTCACTAGCACCAAGCCACGCGGCACCGCGCAGATATCGCGAAACACATTACCCATACCCAACTCTTCCATGGTTAATACCTTGGAAGGAATGGTACGGAACACCGCACCCGCGCCGCGGTTCTGGTTGAAGGCGTTTACCCGGAAGCGGGCTACGCCGGGCACTTCAAACGAAAAGTCGGTTTCCAGAAATTCTTCATAGTCCTTACGCTGACGGTCATTCATAATGTCGTAAATCAACCCGTGGACTTGCTTGTGCTCCATGGGCGGTAAATTAATACGGCGTACATCACCATCCACCCGAATCATGGGGGGCAAACCGGCCGAAAGGTGCAAGTCTGATGCGCCCTGTTTGGCGCTAAAGGCTAAGAGTTCTGTAATATCCATAAAGCTACCTTCTTATAAGCTACTTTTTATTCTGTTAGTGCGCTGATGCGCTAACGTTTGCGGGAATTTTTATCTACTTATGCAATTGCCTATTTCAAACAACACCATAGCCGACCCGCTGGCGAAAGTCACCGCGCGCATTCAACAAGCGGCTGAAGCGGTGGGGCGAAACCGTGAAACTGTGCGCTTGATCGCTGTAAGTAAAACACAACCGGCAGAGGCAATAGCCCAGGCCTATGCTTGTGGCCAACGCGACTTTGGCGAAAACTATCTGCAAGAAGCACTGGAAAAGCAAGCTGCCTTAACTCATCTCAGTGAGATTATTTGGCATTTTATCGGCCCAATTCAATCCAACAAAACCCGCTCAATTGCTGAAAATTTCGCCTGGATTCACAGTATAGACCGAGAAAAAGTCGCTCAGCGCCTAAATGATCAACGCCCAGCAAATTTAGTTCCATTGCAAGTGTGTGTACAGGTCAATGTTGACGATGAAACTACCAAATCTGGCGTTTCGCTGGCGGAATTACCTGCACTGGCCAAGGCGGTAAGCCATTTACCCCGCCTGCAATTGCGTGGACTTATGGCGATTCCTGCAGCAACCAACAATGCAGACCAGCAGCGCACCGCCTTCGCTAAATTGCGTCAAGCAATGCAAAGTTTACAGGCACAGGGTTACACACTTGATACTCTTTCTATGGGTATGTCAGGCGATATGGAGGCAGCCATTGCTGAAGGAGCTACTATGGTGAGAATCGGCACCGATATTTTTGGCGCGCGCGCCAAAGCGCAATAGTTTTAAGTAACACTTATCGCCTACCTACAGAATTTATTTTTTCTACCAGGATTCACCATGCAACAATCAACCAATACACCACACAAAATCGCCTTTATAGGCGCGGGTAATATGGCCAAGGCCATTATTAGCGGCTTGCTGGCAGAGGGGCTGAAACGCATTAACCTGTTTGCTAGCGGCCCGCGCCAAGAGAGTTTGGATCGCGTTGCCAGCGAGTTTAGTATCAATGTTAGTACCGATAATGCAGCCACGGCTGCAAGTGCAGATGTGGTGGTTCTGGCCGTTAAGCCGCAAATGCTGAAAGAAGTTTGCTTGGGTTTGGCCGGTTCGCTCGGTCATAAGCCACTGATTATTTCGCTCGCAGCTGGCATCACCACCGATAGTATTAGTACCTGGCTGGGCGGCGAACACGCCATTGTGCGCTGTATGCCAAATACGCCCTCACAAGTGCGCGTAGGTGCCAGTGGGCTCTATGCAAATGCACACGTCAGCCAAGCTCAAAAATCCACCGCCAACACTATTTTGGGTGCAGTGGGTGTTGTGCAGTGGGTAGATGATGAAGCACTGATTAACCCTGTAACAGCCGTCTCTGGCTCTGGCCCAGCCTATTTCTTCTTGGTGATGGAAGCCATGATTGATGCCGGTGTAGAGCTGGGTTTAACGCGCACAGCGGCAACAGAATTGACCTTGCAAACGGCGCTTGGCGCCGCCATCTTAGCCAAGCAAAGCAGTGTGGATGTTGCCGAGTTGCGCCGCCGCGTGACCTCGCCCAAGGGCACCACGGAGCAGGCTATTAACTCCTTTGAGAATGACCAAATTCGCGCTATGTTTAGCCGCGCTATGACCGCTTGCTCCAACCGGGCGGTGGAACTTTCCGAGCTTTTGGGTAAATAGATTCAGACAAGTCATTCGTTTTAACAAGAGAGATCACTATGCAAACACTGGCTCAAATCGCCATTTACATTATCAACACACTGGGCACACTCTACATAAGCTTGGTGCTGGTACGTTTTTTAGCGCAGCTGGTGCGTGCCGACTATTACAACCCCGTTAGCAAAGCCTTGGTGAAATACACCAATCCCTTATTGGTACCTTTGCGCAAAATTATCCCCGGACTGATGGGCATAGATTTAGCGGCCATAGTGCTGGCGATCTTGTTGCAAGCTGCGCTCTTACAAAGCGTGTTGTTAATTGCGGGCTTAGGCTTCTTTAACCCCTTCACATTGCTGATTTGGGCGTTAGTTGCATTACTGAAATTGCTAGCTGGAATCTACTTCTGGGGCGTAATTGTGATGATGATTGCAAGCTGGGTCGCCCAAGGTAGCCGCAACCCTGCGCTGGGGTTATTACAGCAAATCCTAGAACCTGTAATGGCGCCCTTCCGCAAAATTTTACCGCCGTTAGGTATGCTCGATTTGTCGCCCATTCTATTTTTTATGGTGCTAAATATTATTCGCGCCTTTGTTTTACCTGCCCTTGCTGAAGCGACAGGTATGATTCCCGGGCTTGGCTTTTTTTAAATCAAATAAAACGCACGTCCTATAGCCGCCGAGAACTTTATTCTCCACGGCTATTTCAACCCAAAGCCCCCGTCCTACACTCCAACACAATCTTTACACTTCTAAAACTTGAATCTACGTAAACCTTCGTATAAATTAACTACGAAGGCTTACGTATATATCTACAGAAGGAAAAGACATGACCAACCCAACTCCTGCCGAGCTAGAAATATTGCGAATTATTTGGAGCCTCGGCGAAGCCAAGGTTCAAGCAGTGAACGATGAACTTTGTAAAACAAAACCTGTGGGTTACACCACTACGCTAAAAACCATGCAAATCATGGAGCAGAAAGGATTACTTGGGCGAAAAAAAGATGGGAAAAGTCATATCTACTTTCCCAGCGCTGAACAAGAAGATACACAAATTACAATGCTCAATCGTCTACTTCACTCAGCGTTTGGCGGATCGAAATCAAAGCTTGTCATGCAGCTATTAGGTAGCGAAAAAGTATCCAAGCAAGATCTTAAGGACATTAAAGAATTTTTAGCCGATATGGAGAATAAGAAATGAATAAGTTATCCCAGTTGTTGAGCAATGAGATTAGCTATGCAATTGGTTGGACAATTATTCACTCTCTCTGGCAATGCACACTCATTGCATTATTGATTGCTATTAGCTATGCCTTTACCAAAAAAGTATCGGCAGCAATCCGCTATTGGATAAATAGTCTTGGGCTTCTCAGTTGCTTTATTGTCAGCGGCATAACCTTTTATCTTAATTATTACGACTCAGTTAGAATAGAAATCGTCAGCACAGCATACATCACAGAAATAAGCTCAAGCACCCAACAAGCTTACGTGCGAACCATTTCCGACATTATTAACCAGCATATCAACCAAATTGTTATGGTATGGCTAATCGGGTTTGCTTTGTATATGAGTAAATACCTAGCTGAATTTTTTTATTGCCAACATATTAAAAATAGCCATTACAAAAATCCCAACCAACAATGGCAACAACTCTTTAATGAGTTGAAAAATAGTGTTGGAATCACTCAAAAAATCCAACTACGCCTATCTGAGATAGTGGATATCCCTTGCGTTGTTGGCCATTTCAAACCTGTCGTGTTACTGCCCGCAAGTCTCGTACTAGGGTTATCTATAAAGCAAATCGAAGCTATTTTATTGCATGAGCTAGGCCACGTACGCCGGAACGATTACCTCATTGGCAGCCTACAAACACTGATCACCCTACTTTATTTTTTCAATCCATTTGCGCGCTGGATCTCTTCAAAAATGGACGAAGAGCGCGAAAACGCCTGTGACGATATAGCGGTAGCTGTTAGCGGCGACCCATTATTTTAT
>DAOORH010000171.1:0-7195 GCA_035389145.1 Cellvibrio sp. | reverse complement strand
AGCGGTAGCGGCGACGTAAACCGCTATGAAGCTGAGGCTGCAACACTTTCCAGCACTGAAATCGTGACCACTAAAGCAGGCTACTCTGGCACCGGATATGTCACCGGCTTTAATGGTGACGATGCCGATTCCGTAACTTGGACAATCACTATTAGCGATGCTGCCTACTACCGTATTGGCGTGGGCTTTCAGTTAAACGCAGGCAGCCCAAAAGGCTTTGATTTGTATATCGATAGCACGAAGCTCACTAGCACTTTCACTGCAGCCGATACTAATTTCCATGAAGTCAGCGTTGGCCGCCAGTGGCTAACGGCGGGCAGTCACACGTTTGTAATTAAAGGCGGGTGGTCTTACTACAACCTTGACTACATTGAGCTGGTGAAAGTGGCTGCAGCGGCTGCCCCTCAAAGTATCACTCCGGTTTTAGCCGATGCTAATGCCAGCCCCAAAACCAAAGCACTGTTTAAATATATTACCGATAACTACGGCCACAAAACGCTCTCTGGCCAGCAGGATGAGGATGAGTTAGACACTATTTTTAGCTACAGCGGTAAACGCCCCGCAATTTATGCAACCGATATGTTTAGCTACGATGGGCTGGCAGTGAATGGCTCCGGTATGCCCGCTGCCATGACTGAAAATTTCATCAGCAAGATTCAAGCAAATGGTTACATTCCCAGTTTGATTTGGCATTGGCATTCGCCTGCAGATGCTAAAAGCCTCTCTGGAACCTGCGCCACATCCGCCGACCACTGCTGGTGGAACAGCTTTTACACTGAACACTCCAACTTCAATTTGACCGCTACACTGGCGGATACCAACAGCACCCAATACAAAGCCATGATTGCCGATATAGACCGTATCGCGGTGCAACTCAAGAAACTGCAGGCTGCCGATATTCCCGTACTCTGGCGCCCCTTGCACGAAGCAGATGGCGGCTGGTTTTGGTGGGGAGCGCAAGGCTCGGATAGCTACAAAAAATTATGGCGATTAATGTACGACCGCCTGACCAATCACCACCAGCTACATAATTTGATCTGGGTAATTACCATTGCTGATCCAAGCTGGTATCCCGGCGATGACGTAGTGGATGTGGTGGGTGCAGACGCCTACCCTGACGATAAACACGACCCACTCATCGCCACGTGGGAGGCATTACTGGAGCGTTACGATGGGCACAAAGTGCTAGCACTCACTGAAATTGGTGGCGTACCCTTCATTAACGAAATGCAGGCGAAAGGTATTTGGTGGGCGTGGTTTGCAAGCTGGAATGATAAAGACACTAACAAACCACTCGGCCCCAAGAGAATGACCAGCACTGAGGTGAACTCTATTTATAATTCCGCTGAAGTTATCAGTTTGGATGAACTAGCGATTCCGGTACAGTAAGAATATCTCCACGTTAAAACGAAAAAATCCCGATGATTGCTCATCGGGATTTTTTGTTTTAAGACTACTAAAGAGATAGCGGCAAGCTGTGGAAAAACGTTTTCGAGACCACTTATGCAAGGCAAAAATGATCGAAAAGGCGGAGTTTATTGAAATAAATGAGCACTTTGAGATCATTTTTAACGCCGCAGAAGCAACGCAGATAGTTTTTCAAAGTTTGCTAATCGTCCGTCATTTCAATCTCAGGCATAGCCTGCGCATCCAAATTCTGCAGCCACAATTTGGCCGATAATTTGCGCGCAACATCGCGATAGATTTTGCTCACGGCTGATTCTGGGTCTGCTGCAACCGAAGGCTTACCACCGTCTGCATCGGCGCGAATCGATAAATCTAGCGGCAGCGAACCGAGCAATTCGGTTTGATAATCTTGTGCGATTCGCTCACCACCACCACTGCCAAAAATATGTTCTTCATGGCCGCAATTGCTACAAATATGAATCGCCATATTCTCCACAACGCCGAGCACGGGTACGTTAACTTTGCGGAACATTTCAATGCCTTTTTTGGCATCCAGCAAAGCGATATCTTGCGGCGTAGTAACAATCACTGCGCCAGTCACCGGGACTTTTTGCGCGAGCGTAATTTGAATGTCACCCGTGCCCGGCGGCATATCAATTAAAAGGTAATCCACATCCTGCCAATAGGTTTGCGCGAGCAATTGTTGCAATGCACCGCTCACCATAGGGCCACGCCACATCATGGGTGTATTTTCAGTAACCATAAATCCCATGGAATTGACCTGAATGCCGTAGGCTTCAACCGGCACCATAAATTGCTGGTCATTGTGTTTAATCACTTGCGGTGGGCGCTCTGGCGCGCCTAACATTTGCGGCTGGCTGGGGCCGTAAATATCGGCATCAAGAATCGCCACGCGCGCACCTTCAGCGGCTAATGCCAAAGCCAAATTCGCCGTAGTCGTCGATTTACCCACACCGCCCTTGCCCGATGCCACCGCAATAATATTTTTAACTTCTGGCAAAGATTGTTGCGAGTTTGCGGTGGGATTGGCGTATACCGTCCAGCCGATATCCAAACCAACTTGCTCAACGCCCGCAATTTTATTCAGCGCCTCGTTTACCGCAATCGCAATGGCAGAATGCACACTGTTTGCGGGGTAACCCAACAGCAAAGTGACATCTACTTTGGCACCGTTAATCGCGATATCGCTAACCGCATTAAGGCTGATTAAATCGCGGCCAGTAGTGGGGTCAATCACCTGTTGTAAGGCGTGTTCAACCGCAGAATGAGTAATAACAGACATGAGAACCTCAGGGGAAAACAATATAAATAAAACAAGAAAAAAGGCAGCCAATAAAAAGGGCACCTAGTGGTGCCCTTTTAGGATGACGCTATTGTACCAGCTCGCTCTAGGCTTTGCCGTGCTCTAGCTCATCAAGTGCTTGCTTATCTAAATGGTGATCTTTTGCCACAAGCACATACACCGATGGCAACACGAACAAGGTAAAGAAGGTACCAATTGCAATACCAAACACCAAAACCACACCAATAGAGTTACGCGCTTCTGCACCTGCGCCACTGGCAAAAATCAAGGGCGTATGACCAGCAACCGTTGCAATACTGGTCATTAATACTGGGCGCAAACGAATCACGGCAGCTTGGCGAATAGCTTCTAACTTAGTAGCACCTTCTTCTTGCAAACGGTTGGCAAATTCCACCACCAAAATACCGTTACGCGCAATCAAGCCCATCAAAGTCACCAAACCAACTTGCGAATAAATATTAAGCGTACTTGAAATAGGCCCGGTCAAGGATGGCATATCGGGGTTTGGCATTTTAATAAAAGTAAATACCAAGGCGCCAAAAATTGCCAGAGGAACAGAGCCCGCCAAAATCACAATAGGATCGCGGAAGCTGTTGTACTGAGCCGAGAGCACCAAGAAGATCATGGTGATAGCCATTAAGAATGCTGGCAAGAACGTGTTGCCTTCACGCTTTAATTGACGCGACTCACCGGTGTAATCAACGCTGTAATTTTTTGGCAAAATTTTCGCAGCTTCTGCTTCTAACCAAGCGAGAGTTTCTGCCAAAGGTTTACCGCTTACCCCACTGATTTTTACCGAGTTTAACTGTTGCATACGGCTAATACTGCGCGGTGCAGTGGAGTGATCCAAAGTAGCAATTTGGTCCAGACGAATTAATTTCTTATCTGGCCCGGTGATATATAACTTAGTTAAATCCTCTGGTGTTAACCGCTCAGAGCGTTTCACTTGCGGAATCACTTTGTAACTTTGGCCAGCCATATTAAAACGGTTCACATAACCGCCACCTAGCAAAGTGCCCAAGTCATAAATAACCTGCTGCATATTTAAACCAAGGTCAGCCACTTTTTCACGATCAATGTTTAACTGGTAATCCGGCTGATCTACTTTCATATCCAACACACTGAAATAAAAGTTTCCGCTAGCCGTCATTTTCTCTTGTAGTTTAATCGCAAAGTTATAAATTTCTTTGGAATCTTCTGTGGATGCAATCACAAACTCAACCGGGAACTGACCACCGCCCGGCAAGGCCGGTGGTGTAATAGGCAGAATGCGCACACCCGAAATTTCAGAGAGTTTCTTTTGAACTTCTGGTTTTATTTCAAATACGGTGCGATCACGATCTTCCCATGGTTTTAACACCATGCCCGCAAAACCGCCTGTGGGAAACGTTACCTGAAAGGTAAAATCGGTTTCTGGAAAACCCATAAACGCGTTGTTTACAATTTTTGCGTAGTGTGACGACTGATCCATAGTGGAGTTAGATTGTGCATCAACAATACCGAAAATAACGCCTTGGTCTTCTGTAGGGGCCAACTCTTTAGGGGAGAACATATAAAGAGGAAAACACAGGAGCGCAATGCCCACCCAAAAGATGTAAATGCCTTTACGATTATCCAGGGTGTAATTCAGTTTGTCGGAATACCACACTTGAAAGCGGTTAAAAATATTTTCAAGTGGCGCACCGTTGCCTTTGTGAGGTTTCAGCATACGTGAAGCCAGCATAGGCGATAAGGTGATCGCAACAATCGCGGAGATTGTAATAGCGCCCGCAAGCGTAATTGCAAATTCCCGGAACAAAGTACCCGTTAACCCGCCTTGCAAACCAATCGGTACATACACTGAAATCAGCGTTACTGTCATCGCCAAAATAGGGCCTGCTAATTCACGTGCAGCAACTATAGAGGCATTAAAAGGTGTCTTACCTTCTTGAATATGGCGCTCTATATTTTCCACCATGACAATCGCATCATCTACGACTAAGCCGACGCAGAGTACTATGGATAACAGTGTAAGCAAGTTCAGCGAAAAGCCACACACTTGCATGATGAATAAGGCACCAATCAGCGAGAGTGGAATCGCCAAGACAGGAATAATAACCGAGCGACTAAAACCCAAGAATAAGAAAATCACTAATATAATAATCAGTAATGTTTCTGTTAAGGTTTTAATAACCTCGTGAATGGCGGATTCAATATATTTAGTGCCATCATAAGCAACCGCACCCATTAAGCCTGAAGGTAAATCCGCTTTAATTTTCTCCATTTCTTTGGTGACATTGCGGATCACTTCTAATGAGTTTGCATTAGGCGCTACAAAAATACCCATAAATACGGCGGTATCACCCGAGTAATTTACTTCGGTATCGTAATTTTCTGCACCTAATACCACATCTGCAACATCTTCTAAACGAATGGTTCCTTCAGCGCTATGGCGAACAACCAAACGTTTAAAATCATCAACGGATTTTAAATCGGTGTCTGCGCGTAAATTTACTTGGGTATAACTACCGCGTGTTTGGCCAATGGCGGCTTGCACGTTATTCGCCGATAACGCTTGGCGAACTTCAGTGGGGGAAATATTCAACGCCGCTAACTTATCGGTCTTTAACCAAATACGCATTGCAAAGGTACGACCACCTAACACTTCGGCTTTTTGTACGCCTGCAATTGCCGTTAAACGCGGCTGTACTGAGCGTGTTAAGAAGTCAGTAATTTGGTTTTGCCCGAGAATTTTTGAATTAAACGTTAAATAAGCAGAAGCGAATTGGCTATCTGCCGATTCCACCGTAATTGATGGCACTTCCGATTCAGGCGGCAAATCGCCACGCACTTGGTTTACCTTGGCACTGATTTCGGTCATAGCTTTGAGCGGATCGTAGTTCAAACGCAAATGCACGTTAACCGTAGACATGCTCATAGCACTGCTAGATTCGATGTAATCAATCCCATCGGCAGAGGCAATAGCGCGCTCAATAGGCGTGGTAATAAAACCGCGAATTAATTCGGCACTGGCACCAACATAAACAGTGCTAATGGTGATAACAGCAATATCGCTACGTGGATACTGGCGCACAGAAAGTGAACTGGCAGCCTGAATACCTGTGATTAAAATCAGCAGGCTAACGACCATAGCAAGTACCGGCCGTTTAATAAAAATATCAGTAAATTTCATATAAATAACTCAATCGTGTTTGAGTGAAAATAATTTACGGGCAATAAGCAGTGCGAAATAAACTCCACCACACTGCTCAGCAAAAAATCGAATATGCGCAGAACTATTAAGTGTCAGCTGACTATTAATTATCTGCTGGCTATCAGTTGTCGGCAGGTTTGGGCGTACCGCTGAATGCTGGCTGCGGCGTTTTGCTAATAACTACAGATTGGCCATTGGTTAATTTAAAAGCGCCTGCGCTGACCACTTGTTCACCGGCTTTTAAGCCATCGGCAATTTCAATAAAGTCGCCACGGGATTTACCCAAACGCACAAATTGTTGGCGCGCTTTTAAAGTGCCTTTTTCTTTATCTTTTTCGATAACAAATACAGTATCTCCAAAGGGAGCAAAAATAACGGCTGTGCTTGGCACCGCCAATACTTTTTGTGGGTCAGATAGAGTGACTTGCGTTTGCACTGCCATGCCGGGGATAAATTGGTTGCTGGCGTTTTCCAGCGAAGACTGCACAGTTGCGTTGCGAGTCGTTGTATCAATATCTGCGCCCACCGCAGTCACTTCGCCTTTCACAACATTATTAGAGCCATCGCCTAATTGAACGGTTACCGGCAAACCCTTGGTCATTTTCACTAACCAGAATTGTGGAACGGGGAAATTTACGCGAACGCGATTGGTCGCTTGCAAAGAGACTATTTGCGTACCCACGGCTAAGTCCTGGCCCAAGTCAACTTTACGAATTCCTAAGCGGCCATCAAAAGGGGCGGTAACAACTTTTTTATTCAACGTGGTTTTTAAATTATCTACATCACCCTGCGCCGATTCCTTTTGCTGCAGCGCTGTATCAAGTTCATTTTGTGAAACGGTATTTTTTTTTCGCAATTGCACCATACGCTCATAATTTGCTTCAGCTAAACGCAAACGCGCGCTGGCAGCATTGAGCTGTGCAGTTTCATTACCCGACTCTTGAACCAAAATCACAGTACCCGCTTTAACGCGCTCACCGGATTTAAATAGAATTTTCTCAACTTTACCGGCTACTTCCGCCGACACATTGATACCTTCATCAGCTTCTACCGTACCCATCGCGGTAAAGGTATTTGGCCAATCCTGCGATTCGGCAGTGAATGCACCTACGGCTTCTGGCGGCGGCACAAAATTTTTACCCGCCTCGATCATAGAAAATATTTGAGTGAACTTCACAAGGAATAAAATTAAAAATATCCCTGCTAAAGCGGCAACAGCTATGATTATCGATTTAGATTTACGCATTACAAAAGACCACCCAGTACGGAAT
>DAOORH010000170.1:0-7201 GCA_035389145.1 Cellvibrio sp. | reverse complement strand
GGCAGGCTTTCGTTAAGCAGAATAGGCGTTACTGTGTTGTGCTTGGCTTCTAATTGCTGGCTTAATAATTTGGGCAGCTGATGCTCGGCATCAGCTAATGCGCCTGCATTTGAACTCTGGGGTATTAAGCGTGGGAAGGCGGTGACCAATAGCGATTTTTGGAATGCATTGCTGCCGTTGCTATGGCACTGATTATTGCCTAGTGCGTGCCTCTCGGCTTTAGATTCTACGACTTGAGCGGCAGGTGCGACGGCGGGTTTTTCTGACTCTGCAGCGGGTGGTGCCGAAGGAATGCTTTGATTATCAAACGGAAATTCAGTGGCAGCGGGTTCACTATCGGAAGCTTCATTCGCCGAATTGGCTTTGGGTCTAATCGAATTTGGGTCGCCAACGGCCACGCTAATGGCGCTTGTGCTAAGCCCCACAACAATAAACACCAAACTCAGTAGCCGAGAACGAATAGGCATGACAAACTCCCGCCACAATAAATTTATAACCGCATTGGAAATTCATAACCAAATTGGTTGTCGTATTGCAAAGGTTATCGGCCAAGCTTTCAGCTTCTTAACCTCAATCGCACATGGCTTTTAGCATAGGAGAAAATATGTTCTTTATCAGGCTCTTCGGCGTTGTTTTAGTCTGCGGCCTTGCCGTTGCTTGCAGCACCCCCGGCCGAAGCTACACCGGCTCCAATATGCAAGAGACCCTTGAAATTGAGATTATGCCCAACACGAGCAAGATGTTTGTTTACCGCTTGCAGCTACCTGAAAGCCAATTGTCTAACGGCGTGCGCATTGAGCGCGGTGGCTTTCAGCGCAGTGAAGAGGTGCGCGGTATATCCGTAGGCGGCGCCACCCAAAAGCGCTTGGTTGAAAATGCGGGCTATGTGGTCGAGCGCATGGGTTATTGCCGCGATGGCTTTTTAGAAATCGACTCCAGCGCTTCTCAATACAATCTATGGCTGAAGGGCGAATGTAAGGATGGTGCTACAGAGGACGATAAGAAGAAATTTGGTACGAAACAGGTATTGCCGGTGCGCATTAATCCTTAAGTGATTCAACTTATCCTCATCCACTTAATTCCCGTATAATTCTCGCCAGCCCTTTCGGCTGGCGTTTTACTTTTGTTTTCTGGTGGCGCCACAGCCTCAATCATTCTCTTGGATTCCCTCATGTCTCAATCTGTTCCCTCGTCGCCCGCTTCGTCATTACCTGTTCTGGTTTTAAATGCGCAAGCTGATCGTCGCCTTAAATTAGGCCACCTTTGGATTTACAGTAACGAAGTGGATACCGCGCGTTCGCCGCTTAAGCAATTCGAGATGGGGCAGCAAGCGCTAGTGACTACCAATAGCGGTAAGCCGTTGGGTATCGCGCTTATGAATCCTACGAGCTTGATTTGTGGCCGTATTATCAACCGCGATGAGTCTCATCCGCTGAATAAATCGCTGCTAGTGCATCGCTTCAAACAAGCCTTGGCGTTGCGTGAGCTGACCTTTAGCGAGCCTTACTATCGCTTGGTGTATGGCGATTCTGATTTGCTGCCGGGTTTGGTGGTGGATCGTTTTGGCGATTATCTGGTGGTGCAAATTGCTGGCGCCGGTATGGAGTTGGTGAAAAACGACATTATTGATGCGCTGGTACAAGTGTTAAAGCCAGAAGGTATTTTGCTAAGCAATGATCACAGCGCCCGCGCTTTGGAAAACTTACCTGAATACACTCAAGTAGTTTACGGCTCAGTGCCAGAGGCGGTGGAGTTAATTGAAAACGGTACACGCTTTATGGCGCCGATTCACGGCGGCCAAAAAACCGGTTGGTTTTACGATCACCGCGTAAACCGTGCGCAGTTGCAGCAATATGTAAAAGGTAAGCGTGTATTGGATGTGTTTTCTTACATCGGCGGTTGGGGTGTGCAAGCCGCCAAAGCGGGTGCGAGCGAAGTTGTATGTGTGGATGCTTCTGAATCAGCGCTTGATGGTGTTGAACAAAATGCGGCGCTTAACGGTGTTGAAGATATTGTGAGCACTATTCAAGGCAAGGCGATTGATGTGTTGAAACATTTAATTGCCGAAAATGAGCGCTTTGATATTGTTGTGCTCGACCCGCCTGCGTTTATTAAAAAGCGCAAAGATCAAAAAGCCGGTGAAGCGGCTTACCGTCATATCAACGAATTGGGTATGCGTTTGTTGGGGCGTGATGGTTTGATTGTGTCGGCATCCTGCTCAATGCATTTGGGCAAAGACACCTTGGTGGAAATTGTGCGCGCTTCTGGCCGTCATTTGGATCGCCATGTGCAAATTATTGGTCAAGGCGGGCAGGGACCAGATCATCCGGTGCACCCAGCGATTCCTGAAACTGATTATTTAAAAGCGGTGTTTGCGCGGGTTTATTTGGCGTAAGCCTAATAGTGAGTTGTGAAAAAAAAACGGCGACTCTCGGTCGCCGTTTTTCATTACCGCAAACTCATGATTTTCCAACCGCGCTCCTGAGCAATTTTGCTCAAGCGTTCATCGGCATCCACCACAACGGGGTTGGGTACTTGTTCTAGCAGGGGCAAATCGTTTATCGAGTCGCTGTAAAAATAGGCATCGTCCAAGTTGTAGTTCTTCTCGCGTAACCACGCTTGCAAGCGAATCACTTTGCCGCCTTGGAAGCAGGGCGTGCCTGTACCTTTACCCGTATAACGGCCGTTTAGGATTTCGGCATCAGACGCCAAAATGTCATCCACGCCCAAATACTTGGCGATAGGGTGAGTCACAAAGCTGTTGGTGGCGGTGATGATTAATAAATAATCGCCTTGATCACAGTGTTGCTGCAAGAGTGCCTTGGCTTTGGGGAGCATCATCGGCTCGATGTGATCGCGCATAAATTCCTGATGAAATGCCGCCAGCTCATCCAATGTGTAGTGGGTCAGGGGTGCGAGCGAGAAGGCGAGGTATTCCTGAATATCCAAAGTCGCCGCTTTATATTGTTGGTAAAAACGGTCGTTGGCTTCGGCGTAAACCTTTGCGTCTACCAAATTTTTCTGGACGAGAAATTCGCCCCAGCTGTGGTCGCTGTCGCCAGCAATGAGGGTATTATCTAGGTCAAAAATCGCGAGGCGCACAGGTTACCTTCTTGAGCAAAATGAGGGGCTTAGTTGAGGGGGCTTAGCATAACCAGTGTGTTCTGGCGGCTCAACAAAGATTTAGCTTATCGCAACCGGTTATGAGGGGTTGCGGCTTTGAATAAGCCTGTTATAGTGCGGAAAAAGCTGTTCCACAGCGTAACATTTTGTAGGGATGATTCCCGTGATAGATAGCGATGGTTTTCGCCCCAATGTGGGTATTATTTTGACGAATGATCAGGGCCAATTGCTCTGGGCACGTCGGGTAGGTGGGCAAGATGCCTGGCAGTTTCCGCAAGGTGGGATTAACGAGCGCGAGTCAGCAGAGCAGGCACTTTACCGCGAGTTACATGAAGAGATTGGCCTTCACCCCCAGGATGTAGAAATTTTAGCTTGTACACGTGGCTGGCTGCGTTATCGTTTGCCAGACCGTTTGGTGCGTCATAACTCTCAGCCTTTGTGTGTTGGCCAAAAGCAAAAATGGTTTCTGTTGCGTTTGCGCAGTGAAGACTCCCGTATTTGCATGAACAACGGTGGCCGTCCGGAGTTTGATGGTTGGCGTTGGGTGAGTTATTGGTATCCGCTCGGCAAGGTGGTGTCTTTTAAAAAGGACGTATACCGCAGGGCACTTAAAGAGCTTTCGCAAGTCCATGCTCAGTTAGAGCTGGAATTAATGATTGGCCGTTAAGGGTTCTCAATTGCTGTTAATCATAAGACCGATTTAAACCATAAACCTGCTTTAAACGATAAATATGTTGGAGCCACAAATAAGTTGAATAAAGTTTGATAGTCTCAATGTTGAATTCGTTACGTACGATTGTCCAAGAGGTTAACGCTGCGCGCGATTTAACCTCTGCGCTGGGCATTATTGTATCGAGCGTTAAAAATGCCATGCGTACCCATGTATGTTCCGTTTATATGCGGGATGACGAGGGCGGCTATGTGCTTATGGCCACCGATGGTCTCAACCAAGATGCCGTAGGCCGCGTGCGTTTATCCGCGGGCGAAGGTTTGGTTGGCCGTGTCGTTGTGCGTGAAGAGCCTATCAACTTAGAGCAAGCAGAAGCTCACCCCAGTTATCAATATTTCCCTGAAACCGGTGAAGAGCGCTACAGCTCTTTCCTCGGTGTGCCCATTATTCATCAGCGTAAAGTGCTCGGTGTATTGGTCGTGCAGCAGGTAGATCAACGCCGCTTTGACGAAGGCGATGAAGCCTTTCTTGTCACCATGTCGGCACAATTGGCTGGTGTTATCGCCCACGCTGAAGCCACTGGTGGTGTAAAAAGTGGTAAGAATCAAGTTGCCACTCAAGCCCGTTTTATGGGTGTCGCTGGCGCGCCAGGTATTGCGATTGGGGAGGCGATGGTTATCGCCCCCGAAGCCGATTTGCGCTCGGTTTCCTACAAGCCTTGTGAAGATGTCGATTTAGAAATTGCCTTCTTCCAGCGCTGCCTAACGGCGGTGCGTGAAGATATCAAAGGTTTAGGCGCGCAACTCAAAGAGCGCTTAAATCGCGAAGAGCGCGCGCTTTTTGATGCCTATTTGGCGATGCTGGATGATGCATCACTTGGCGGAGAAGTTACCGAGCGCATCCGCAAAGGTGCCAATGCCTCTTTCGCGTGGAGCGAGGTTATCCTCGAACACGAACAAACTTTTAACAGTATGAACGATCCTTACTTGCGCGAGCGGGCAACCGACTTGCGCGACCTGGGACGTCGTGTACTGGCTTATCTGCAAGAATCCAATCGCAAGAAACGCGTCTTCCCTGACCGTACTATTTTGATTGGCGAAGAACTCACCGCGTCAATGCTCGGCGAAATCCCCAAAGAAAAATTGGTGGGCTTGGTGTCAGTGGAGGGTTCAAGTAACTCTCACGTTGCTATTCTCGCCCGCGCCATGGATATTCCCACCGTCATGGGCGCGGTTGATTTGCCCTTTATGCAAATGGATGGCCGCCCGATTATTGTGGATGGCTATCGCGGCGCGGTGTATAGCGACCCTAACGAGCATATCCTCAAGCACTACACCGCTATCGATATTGAAGAGCAAGCGCTTTTCAAAGGCCTTGAGGCACTGAAAGATCTGCCCTGTGAAACTAACGATGGCTATCGCCTGCCGCTCTGGGTAAATACCGGGTTGATGGCGGATGTAGTGCGTTCACTGGAGCGCGGTGCAGAAGGTGTGGGCTTGTACCGCACCGAAGTGCCATTCCTGATGCGTGACCGCTTTCCTTCTGAAGAAGAACAGCGCGCTATTTATCGCGAGCAGTTAGCGGCCTTTGCGCCCTTACCAGTGACTATTCGTACCTTGGATATCGGCGGCGATAAAGCTCTGCCGTATTTCCCCATCGAAGAAGATAACCCCTTCCTCGGTTGGCGCGGTATTCGCGTAACCTTGGATCACCCTGAGATTTTCCTCGCCCAAGTGCGCGCCATGATCAAAGCCAGTGAAGGCTTGGACAACCTGCGCATTCTCTTGCCGATGATTACCAACGTGCCAGAAATGGAAGCCTCCAAAGCGCTGATTACCCGCGTGTACAATGAGTTGGTTGAAGAAGGCTATAAAGTCAAAATGCCACCGGTTGGCGCTATGATCGAAGTGCCTGCGGCGGTTTATCAGGCGCGTGAACTGGCGGCTTTGTCAGAATTTTTATCCATAGGTAGTAATGACCTCACGCAATATTTGCTCGCGGTTGATCGCAATAACGCGCGTGTGGCGGATTTATACCAAGCTTTCCACCCGGCCGTTTTGCGTGCCTTACAGCACGTTGTTAACGAAGCCCACGCTGAAGGTATTAGCGTAAGTATTTGTGGTGAGCTTGCGGGCGACCCAGGTGCCGCTATTCTGCTAATGGCCATGGGTTTCGATATGCTCTCCATGAGCGCCACCAACTTGCCCAAAGTGAAATCGGTAATTCGGGGTATTAGCTTCAGCTTGGCGAAAGACTTGCTGGCTGAAGTCATGACCATGAGCAACGCTGATTTAATTCGCGAGCGAGTGGAACAAGCGCTAAGCGATGCTGATGTAACACGTTTGATCCGCCCAATGGGTTCGGATGATTTTGAAGAATAGGTAATTCCCCCTTTGAAAAAGGGGGCTAGGGGGATTTAATCGTGCAAAGCTAAATCCCTCCCAGCCTCCCTTTTTCAAAGGGAGGAGCTAGTGCCTCCTGTTTAATTAGCCCTTGGCCAAGATTTATTATTTCCTTGTATATCCCCTACAGTTTTAGCGGTTTTCTCTATGCTCCAATTCCCCAACTTTGATCCAGTTGCCGTCTCCATCGGCCCTTTTAATATTTTGGATAAAACCCTCGGCCCCTTGGATGTTCACTGGTACGGCATCATGTATATGCTGGCCTTTCTGTCCGCGTGGTTGATTGCGCTTTATCGCTGCGGCAAGCCTCATTCACCTATCACCAAAGTTGAAGTTGAAAATCTTGTCACCTACGGTGCTTTTGGAGTGATTTTGGGTGGGCGTGTCGGCTATGTGATTTTCTATAATTTTGACCGCTGGATGAGCGATCCGCTTTGGTTGTTCCGCATTTGGGAAGGCGGCATGTCGTTTCATGGTGGGCTGATCGGCGTGATTATCGCTATGTATGTTTACTCCACCCGTATTCGCGTACCTTATTTGGCGTTAATGGATTTTGTTGCGCCTATAGTGCCGCTCGGTTTGGCGTTTGGACGTTTGGGTAATTTTATTGGCCAAGAGTTGTGGGGCCGCGTTGCCGATGTACCTTGGGCGATGGTTTTCCCAAAAGCGGCTGACCCTATAGGCGTGGCCCGTCATCCATCGCAGCTTTATCAAGCGACTTTGGAAGGCTTGGTAATGTTTATAGTGCTCTTCTGGTTCTCCGCTAAGCCGCGCCCGCGTGGTGCGGTTGCAGGTTTATTTCTGGTGCTGTACGCCAGCTTTCGCTCAATTGTGGAAAACTTTCGCGAGCCGGATATGGGTATAGATTTGGTGTTTGGCGTTATTACTCGTGGTCAGCTTTTATCTGCGCCCATGTTTATTCTGGGTGTTGGCTTGCTGTGCTATGGGTATTATTTGGAGCGTAAAAAGCAAATGGCGCTCGCTATTAATAAGAATGAGATTCAAC
>DAOORH010000169.1:0-7215 GCA_035389145.1 Cellvibrio sp. | reverse complement strand
GGCAGTTAGAGTCAGGCTTGCTGAAAATTCAAGCTAACAACCCTGAGCAAGAAGAAGCAGAAGAGCAAGTCGTTGTGGATTATGCTGGCGATAGTTTGGAAGTCGGCTTCAATGTAAGTTACTTGCAAGACGTTACTAACGTTATCCAAAACGAAAATATTAAAATCACCTTGTCTGATGCTAACTCCAGTGCACTGTTGGAAGAGCCAGATAACAGTGATTCCCTGTATGTTGTTATGCCGATGCGCTTGTAATCAAGCGCTTTATTTTGCCTAGCGTCAAACTCCTCGCCTTTGTATCGTTGGTCGTATGACCTTAAAACGTCTCTTTATTCAGAACCTTCGCAATCTTAACTCGGTGGATATTCAACCCTCCCACCGGGTTAATCTTATCTATGGCGAAAATGGTTCGGGTAAAACCAGCATTCTTGAAGCGATTAATGTCCTCGCTTTGGGCAGATCCTTCCGCAGTCACAAGCACAAACCGCTGATTTTAAATGGACAGAATGCCTTTACCGTGTTCGGAAAAGTACACGCGGACGATGCAGCAGAAGTTCCGATTGGAATAAACCGTCAACTGGATGGAACTGCTAGCTTTAAAGCTAATGGAACTCTCGTAAGTTCAGCTGCTGTACTGGCTTCCTATCTTCCAGTTCAAGTGATTAATTCAGATACTTTTCTGTTGTTAGAAGGCAGCCCCAAGGTAAGGCGGCAGTTTATAGACTGGTTGGTGTTCCACGTGGAACACAAATTCTTCCAAGCTTGGAAAGATTGTCAGCGCTGCCTGAAACACCGCAACAGTTTGCTGCGGCATGATAGAATAGATCCCTTTGAATTATCGACTTGGGATCAAGAGCTGGTTCTGCTTACAGAGCAACTTCACCTTTACCGAGTTGAATGTTTTGAGATATTCAAAACAACGTTTTATGAGTTGCTGCAAGAATTTATCAGTGTTGAGGGTATTGCCATTGGCTATTATCGCGGTTGGGATAAAGAAAAATCCTATGCTGATGTATTAGCCGCGACTATAGATCGCGACCGTCAACAGGGTTATACCCATATGGGTAGCCACCGAGCAGACTTACGCATTACCGTAAACGGTCAAAATGCGGCAGAAATACTAAGCCGAGGCCAACAAAAACTACTGGTATGCGCCCTTAAGATCGCTCAAGGTTATGTGTTTTCACGTATGACTGGCCGTAAAACCGTGTACTTGATAGATGATTTACCGGCAGAGTTGGACGAGAAGCATCGTGAATTACTGACTCGTTGGCTGGATGCTATGGCTACTCAGGTGTTTATCACGGGGGTAGAGCAGGCGAGTTTGCTGTCATCCTGGCAGAATAAGCCTGAAACAGAGATAAAGATGTTCCACGTGGAACAAGGTAGCGTGACTGAACGTATTTATACGGTCTAAGTCATCAGTCATTATAAAGTTAGTTTTTATAGCCCAAAGTATTTAAAGAAGTATTCGCCTACCTCCTCCTAACGCTAGGGGAAAGGCGGGTTCACCGAATAAAAAGTGGAGATTAGCTATGTCAGAAGAGAACACTTACGACTCGTCCAGTATTCAAGTCCTCAAAGGCTTGGATGCAGTACGTAAGCGCCCAGGGATGTATATTGGTGATACCGATGATGGCTCTGGTCTGCACCATATGGTGTTTGAAATAGTCGATAACTCTATCGATGAAGCCTTAGCCGGCTACTGTACAGAGGTTAAAGTTGTTATTCATCCCGATGAAACTGTCTCTGTAGCCGATAATGGACGGGGAATGCCAACCGATATGCACGAAGAAGGTGTCTCTGCGGCCGAAGTAATCATGACTATCCTCCACGCCGGCGGTAAGTTTGACGATAACACCTATAAGATTTCTGGTGGGTTACACGGTGTAGGTGTGTCGGTTGTGAACGCGCTATCTGAGTTCTTGAAACTGACTATTCGTCGTGCAGGCAAGATCCACGAGCAAATCTACCGTCACGGTGTGCCCGATGAACCCCTTAAGATAGTGGGCGACTCAGCTACTACGGGTACTGAAATCCACTTTAAACCTTCAGCAGAAACTTTTACCAACATCGAATTCCACTTTGAATTGTTGGCTAAACGCTTGCGCGAGCTGTCATTCCTGAACTCTGGCGTGCGTATTGTCCTGAAAGATGAGCGCAGCGGTAAAGAAGAAATCTACCAATATGAAGGTGGCTTGCGCGCATTCGTAGATCACCTCAACAAAAACAAATCCACCATTAATAAGATGGTGCACTTTGTTTCGCTAGTTCGCCCCGATGGTATAGGCGTTGAAGTCGCTCTGCAGTGGAACGATTCCTATCAGGAAAACCTGCTCTGCTACACCAACAACATTCCTCAGCGCGATGGCGGTACTCACTTAGCCGGATTTCGCGCCGCTTTGACCCGTGGATTGAACAACTATATCGATAAAGAAGGCTTGGGTAAGGCCGCGAAAGTAGCTACTACTGGTGATGACGCGCGTGAAGGCTTAACTGCTATCGTTTCGGTTAAAGTACCAGATCCAAAATTCTCATCGCAAACTAAAGACAAGCTTGTATCTTCTGAGGTGAAAGCCGCTGTAGAACAGGAGATGGGCGAACATTTTGGTGCCTATTTGCTGGAAAATCCGGGTGAAGCCAAGGCGATTGTCGGCAAGATGATTGACGCCGCTCGCGCCCGTGAAGCTGCACGTAAAGCACGCGAGATGACTCGCCGCAAAGGTGCACTGGATATAGCAGGTCTGCCGGGTAAGTTGGCGGACTGCCAAGAGAAAGACCCCGCATTATCAGAAGTTTACCTTGTAGAGGGTGACTCAGCGGGTGGCTCAGCCAAACAAGGCCGCGCCCGTAAGACCCAAGCAATTCTTCCGCTGAAAGGTAAAATTCTTAACGTAGAAAAAGCGCGTTTCGATAAAATGTTATCCAGCGCCGAAGTAGGCACATTGATTACCGCACTCGGTTGCGGTATCGGTAAAGACGATTACAACCCAGATAAGCTGCGCTACCACAGCATCATTATCATGACGGATGCTGACGTGGATGGATCGCACATCCGCACCCTATTGCTTACCTTCTTCTTCCGTCAAATGCGCGAATTGGTTGAGCGTGGACACATCTATATTGCTCAACCACCGCTGTACAAAATCAGCAAAGGCAAGCAAGAACAATACTTGAAAGACGAAGCGGCCATGACCGAATTCCTCACGCAAGCAGCTCTGGAAGGTGCGAGCCTCCATGTGAATGCTAGTGCACCCGGTATTGCTGGTGAAGCTTTGGAGAAGTTAGTGCAGCAATACCGTAAGGTAATGGCGACTATTGAGCGTCTATCGCGTTTGTATCCAGCGATTGTGTTGGAAAAGCTGATTTACATGCCAGCTTTGCGTGCTGAACATTTAGCTGATCAAGGGCACATTCAACAGTGGTGCGATCAAATGCTGGCGCGCTTCGCTTTGGATGCTCGTGCTGGCAGCCAGAAGTACAACATCGTTGTGCGTGAAGATACCGAGCGCCATTTGTTCCTGCCGGTAGTGGAAATTATCGCGCACGGTATTTCCAACTACTTCCCCTTTAACCAAGATTTCTTTGGCTCGGGCGAATACGCATCCATCGTTGCGCTCGGCCAAAATCTTGAGAGCCTGATTGAAGAGGGTGCCTATATTCAACGTGGCGAACGTAAGCAACCACTAACTAGCTTTGCGGAAGGCTTGGAGTGGTTGATGAAGGAATCGCGCAAAGGCTACAACATCCAGCGCTACAAAGGTCTGGGTGAGATGAACCCTGAGCAGTTATGGGATACCACCATGAACCCTGAAACTCGCCGCATGTTGCGTGTGACCATTCAGGATGCGATTGCTGCGGATCAAATCTTTACCACCCTGATGGGTGATCAAGTTGAGCCGCGTAGGGAATTTATTGAGACCAACGCCCTTGCGGTAGCAAACCTGGACGTCTAATAGGGTTTTTCTGAAATATCGTAGTTCATAAGCTTTCGTTTCATCTGCGTGAACTAATAATTTAAAAAATAGGCTGACTTAGATTAGAACGACTTCACTAAAAGAATTCGTTCTAATCTAAGTATTCAAAATGAAAAAATTAATTAAATGAAAAACGCTATGTATAAAAAAGTAATTTTCCTATCTGCGCTGATAACGACTTTAGCGTTGTCTGCACATGCTCAACAGTGCACTGATGAGCAAATGAAAAAGGTAATGAGTGAGATACCTAATACAAATACAGAAGATGCACTCAATCAGAAAAAGTTTGACGAAAAAGTTGATACCTTAACCAAATTAAAACACTGGAATAACTCTCAAAAAACTGATTATGCGATGAAAGTTATGCTGTCTAAAGAAAATTATGCGCCGGGGAAAGATCCATTGACCGTTTCGACAAAGATGATGAATGCCTTCGCTAAAAAGGATTGTAAAACAATAGCGGAAATGAACAAAATATCTGCAGAGTATGGAAAGCAGATGTGGGCAGGTGTCTTTAAAAAGTTAGATGAAGATATCGCAAAAGCGAAGTAATAACTCTACTTTACAATGAACAAGTCGCAAGGACGACCATGAAACAATAATATTAAAAGGTATGTTATGAGATTAGGAATTGTTTTATTACTGAGTTTTTGTCTCCCCGCCATAGCTGAAATATCCAATGAAACTCGGACTCAGGCAGAAGCTGGGGACGCTGCAGCACAATACGAAGTAGGCCGCTACTACCTTAAAGAAAGTAAAGAAGAAAACCACGTACGGATTGCGAAAAATTGGTTTGAAAAATCTGCAAAGCAAAAATATGCTCCGTCACTTTTCGAATTTGGCTATTTAACTATGGCTTCGAATGAAGAAAATAGTGTCCCTCAAGGCGTCGCTTTGATGAATTTAGCTGCAGACATGGGTTACGCGGAAGCTCAATATCAAATTGGATTAATTCATGGTATGCGAGGTGAATTTACTGAATCTGCGGATTTATTTGAAAGGGCAGCTAAACAAGAGCATACACAAGCCATGGTTCTTCTCGCCGATTATTATGAGAATGGCTTGGCTGTTTCAAAGGATCCGAAAAAAGCAACTGAGTTAATAAATCATGCGTTAGAACTAGGTAGTCTTCCTGCGAAAAACTGGTTGGGGAAAAAATATGCAGAAGGTCGCGGTGTAAAAAAAGACCCTAAAAAGGCATTTGAACTTTATTCGGCGACTGCTGCATTGAATGATGCGGAAGGACAGCATCTTTTGGCACATTGCTATAGAACCGGATTTGGCACGAAGAAAAACTACAATGAGTCTGTGCGTCTTGCTCGACTAGCAATGCAACAGCACAACATAGAAGCCGCAGGCGATTTGGGCGCAAACTACTTAACGGGTTACGGTGTCAAAAAGATCCCTGCTCTTGGTTATGCGTTAACAAAATATTGCGGAAAAACGTGCAATGCGGAAATGAGACTTAAGATTCTAATCCAGTTAAATGAGATTTCAGAACCTGACCAGATTGTGGGAGATCGGTTGAATGAGAGAATGCGTCGAGAAACTGACATTCTTTCGATAGTTGATGAATATGAGAAGGCAAATTAAAAAATGAAAATTGCATTTTTGGTTAGCTCGATCTTATTGCTGACTTCCTGCACATCGCCATTCCAATCGCAAGAGGGCAATTTTGGTTACAACGTATTTTCTTCGGGAGAGGGACGATACAGGATTGAATACTTCGACAAAGATATAGGTTTGGCTGAGAAACATTGGCACAGTGCGGCAAAGTTAGTTTGTTCAGGTGATTACACAACGCGCTACACATCCAAAAGAGCTGTCGAAACTGGATCTTATTTGGTGCCTATCGGCGGAACTAATCAAAGGTTTGCATCTTATCTTCAAATTTATGAAGGTGAAGTCGCGTGTAGTAAATTGACTATTTCATCTATAAATCTTGCATCGAGTCCATGGTTTTTCTACGGCAAACAAAATGATCCCATACCAGTAAGTAAAACTTACTTAACGAGAAGATTTGGTTTTGACTATAGCTTTTTATCAAAAGCCGAGAAAATTACATCAACAACTAGCCCTTCCGAACTTACGCAACTTATGGGGCCATCGGCAAAATACACTGAGCTCGAAGGGAATAGTGAGTGGCTCTATGCGGATGGTTATAAAAAGCTCAGTGTAGTTCGTATTGGAAAGTGTATTACAAAGGTGAAATTGGCTGGTGATCCTATGAATATATTGGCTGAGATAAGGGAAAAACGTCGCGCACAAGATAAACCGGAACTTTTTGAAACTTATATTTCACCAGACTTCTATTATCTTGTTTTAAATAAAACCTGCTAAAAGATATAGGCTATTAGAGAAATACTTAGTCTATCCGCCAAGTGCAGTTTGATAACGCTGTGGTTGTGGTGGGCGTTAATCGGTGGCGAAATTCGCAGAAATTATGTTGATTTATATCACCAAATCCCGCAAAAAGTCTGTCGCAATATCTGTAAGGAAGACCGAGTTTAACAATTCTCAAAGGACAACTATTAGAATCTTATTAAGTTATAGTCAATATAACTATATTTTAACAATAATAAGTTCAATAACTAATCGGCGGTGGCCTTATGCGTCTTCATCTTTCTTTAACAATGCTCGTTTTGGTCGCTAGCGGTTTAGTAGCCTGTAAGACAACTAACTCCAAAAGTACTAACGACCAAGAAGTCGCTTCTTGCGCAGATGTCAAAGTGGCGGATATTGGGCAATTGCCGGTTATCAACGAGCTCCCCAATCCTTTTCTAAAAACGAACGGTAAAGTGATTCGTGCTAAGAAAGACTGGGCTTGTCGTCGCACAGAAATAGGCGCGCAGGCGCAGGCTTATCAGTTAGGCGATAAGCCTGCTGCGCCAGAGCAGGTGAAGGCCGAGTTACAAGGCGACAATTTGCTGGTGACGGTTATTGATAAGGGCAAAACCCTGAGTTTCACTGCAAAAATCACTCGTCCCAAAACGGGCAAAGCACCTTATCCCGCCGTTATTGGTATGGGTGGTTCCTGGATTAATAATGAAGCGCTGGCCAAGCAGGGCATAGCGCTTATCCAGTTTCCCAATAATGAAATTGCAGAGCAGCTCAACGGTGGCTCGCGCGGCAAAGGCAAGTTTTATGAGGTTTATGGTGGCGATCACTCGGCTGGGGCGTTGATCGCGTGGGCTTGGGGTGTAAGTCGCTTGATCGATGCTTTAGAGCTTGCGCCTAAT
>DAOORH010000168.1:0-7226 GCA_035389145.1 Cellvibrio sp. | reverse complement strand
ACTACCGGAAATGGCAATTTGGTCTTTGCCTGCACTCACGCTGGCAGGTGCCGTCAGGCTGGTCACTGCTGTGGTGGATGAGCTAGAGCTGCTGACAAGACTTGAGCTGCTCGAACTGACAGAACTTGAGCTGGTTGAACTTAAGACGTTAGAGCTCGAAGAGCTGGAGCTCATTACGCTAGCCGCAGAACTACTCGTTATCGTAGGTGGTGGGCTGGATTTAGTGCCGCCACTTCCTCCGCCGCAAGCGGTTAAGGTCAAGCCCAAGAGGCTGGCGATGAAAACGGGGTTGATTAATCTCATTATTGTCTCCGGGATACAAACTGCACCCTTATTTATCATGTTATGGGGCTGTGCTGTAATCGATTGCTGTAAACGGTTACATTGGCAGTATATAGATACTTTCGGCGCTCAACTAGCTGGATTAAGAGGGTAGAGTGTAAAGGTCTGTGTAAATTTTTAGGCCCCGATCGATGGTCGCCTCTGTTTTGGTTTAATTAAGCAGTGGCTTTTGCACTAAGAGCGCTAAGGCAGCTTTAATGATTAATCAGAGGACAGTTTTTAACTGGCCCGAAAACCGCTATCATGCGGCCCCTACAGCAAACTCACCCAAGATTCCCCCGGGATCACTCAGGAGCACCGATGAGCATCAAATCCGATAAGTGGATGCGCCGTATGGCAGAACAGCACGGCATGATTGAACCCTTTGAGCCAGGCCAAGTGCGCTATGACGCGGCTGGTGCGCGTATCGTTTCTTACGGTACATCTAGCTATGGTTATGATGTGCGCTGTGCGGATGAGTTTAAGATTTTCACCAACGTGCATTCCACGGTGGTTGACCCTAAAAACTTTGATGAAAAAAGTTTTGTGGATATTAAAAGTGACGTGTGCATTATTCCGCCCAACTCCTTTGCGCTGGCAAGAACGGTTGAGTACTTTCGCATTCCGCGCTCAATCTTGACCGTCTGTTTGGGCAAATCTACTTACGCGCGCTGTGGCATTATCGTGAACGTAACGCCTTTGGAGCCTGAGTGGGAAGGGCATGTGACATTGGAGTTTTCCAACACTACACCGCTACCTGCAAAAATTTACGCCAACGAAGGCGTTGCGCAAATGCTGTTTTTTGAAACAGATGAAGTTTGCGAAACCTCTTACAAAGATCGTGGTGGTAAATACCAAGGTCAACGCGGTGTAACTCTTCCTCGCACTTAAGTTTTTCTGATTGCATACCATCCGATATTTAATTATCGGGTGGTGCGATCCACAAAGCACATGCTTTATCCCATCCCCAGGCCCCACATTTTTATGTCCTTACCGCAACACACAGATGTATTGATTATTGGCGCTGGCGCTGCGGGTTTAATGTGCGCCGCCAATGCCGCTGTGCGTGGGCGTAAGGTTGTGGTGGTGGATCACGCCAATAAAGTTGGCAAAAAAATTCTGATGTCTGGTGGTGGTCGCTGTAATTTCACCAATATGGAAGTACTGCCAAAGCACTATCTCTCTGCCAATGAACATTTTTGTAAATCGGCGTTAGCACGTTATACCCAATGGGATTTCATCGGATTAGTGTTAAAACACGGCGTGGCTTATCACGAGAAAAAGCTTGGGCAATTATTTTGCGATAACAAAGCGCAAGATATTTTAGATGTGCTGTTAGATGAATGCGCGCAAGCGGGAGCGTCTATTTATACGCACTGCGAAATTCAATCCATCACCGCTCTCAGTGCAGAAAAGCTACCGGCGCGTTACCAGGTTGTTACCAGTTTGGGCAAGATTGAGTGTGAATCTTTGGTGATCGCAACCGGCGGTTTATCTATTCCTACCATGGGTGCTACGGGGTTTGGCTACCAAGTTGCGGAGCAATTTGGTTTGGCACTAAAGCCGCGTACGGCTGGTTTGGTGCCTTTTACTTTGGCACCTGCGCAGCTTGAGCAATTTAAAGATTGTGTAGGTAATGCGGCAGAGGTGAGGGTGACCTGTGGTGAGCAAAGTTTCTCTGAAAATATATTGTTTACCCATCGCGGTTTAAGTGGGCCGGCGATCTTACAAATTTCATCCTATTGGCAGCCAGGGCAAACGCTGGTGATTAATCTTTTGCCTAATATCAATTTGGTGGATTATTTAAGTCAGCAGCAACAGGATCGTCCCAAGGTATTGTTAACTACGTTGATAAGCGAGCTGCTCACAAAAAGCATTGCGCAATGTTTTTGTAATCAAGTCAGCGAAATCAAACCTATTAACCAATACACGCCCAAAGAAATTCAAGCCATTGCCGATGTTTTTCATCAGTGGGAAATTATGCCTGCGGGTACAGAAGGTTATCGCACGGCCGAAGTCACTTTGGGTGGTGTGGATGTCGATTGTCTGTCGTCAAAAACTATGGAAGCCAAAACGCAACCGGGGTTGTTTTTTATTGGTGAGGTGGTAGATGTTACTGGGCACCTCGGTGGGTTTAATTTTCAGTGGGCGTGGGCGTCGGGTTTTGCCGCAGCCCAGTTTGTATGATCATCGTTTTGTAACTATCCATCTTTAATCTAAAACTATCGTTATTTTTTATCCCCTTAGAATCCATGAAATTCAAACTCTTTTTAAGCTTCGGTCTCGTTTGTTTGCTTCTTCTCAGCAGCTGTGCGACCCGCTCCCAAAAAGTCGCGAGCTGGCCGAGCGATATGCCGAGCCGCGAATTTTTTGTCGCGCACTATGAGTCAGATGTTGAAAATAAAGCTGGGCAGGATGTAGATGAATATCTGCTCTGGGTGCTGCGTTTTTATAAAGGCTGGGAGCTGTACAGCAATGGCTGGAGCAAGGTAACGGAAGATTCGCTGCATGGTGTGACTGACCCTGTACTTGCGCAAGAAATCAGAACCAAAATGAATTTAATTGGCGAAGGTATTGCCTGTGAATGGGCAAAGAATAAGAAAGATCGCCGAATTCTCACTCGCCATGTGGTGGTATGGGGCAATGCGTTAATTGAATCGATTAAACGCGATCAAGAGTTGGCACTCATTAATCGCGTACTTGCTGATGTAAATGGTTTGTTGGCGAATCGGGTAGCCATGGATGATGTAAAATCTGAGCGTTATTTTCCGCGCGATGGCGATGATGTCTTTATGTGATCTTGCGTCTGCTTAATTATTTATTAAGTTCATCTAATAGGTTTTTGCTCATAAGCTCCAAGCGCGAACGCAATTCCAGTTCAATTTCCGGCATCATTTTTTCAATGATGCTTTCAATTACGTTGCCAATAATATCTTGCTGATGATTTGATTTTGCGCTGCTGCCAACCGTGAGGGTGTTGCCAAGTTGTCTACTGGGGACACTTGAGTTCGCAATTTTTCGCGCAGTTACATTGGCAAATAGCGGCGGTGGGTTATTGCCGTGTAAGCGTGCGCGAATATGCTCGGGTAGAAATGGGTTTTCACCCGTTGCTTTGGCAAGGTTGGGGCGTTCGAAGGTGTGTTTATGTGAGTCTTTAATTGGCTTTCCAGCGGTCACCTCGGCGGTGTGTTTTTCAAGTTCGTTGAGCGTATCTAGTAATTCTCTATCCACTAAATCCATAGCCGCTGCCGTCGCAGCCTCATGATCACTGTGGTTGTGATTAGTTTCGCTAATGCTGTGCGACTGGAAAAAATCTTGCTGCTCTTCAAAAATAGTTCTGGTTGCTGCTTTGGCCTGTGCTGCCATTTTAGTTTCAGGTGCTTGCGGTCCTGCGGCGGCGGATGTTGGTTCGGTCTGCTGCTCAAGTACTTCTTCTTGCAGAATAGGAATGTCATCTTCTTCTAACAGGAGGCCTTTTATGGATTCCAATTCATTCAGCATGGCCGCTTTTGTTTTGGTGGTGTTGCCCATAAATAACCTCAAATACAAGTCGGGATTTAAATAAGCTTTAAAACGTTAGAACAAGCTTGCTGGTTTTAACGTTTATGTTGGGTAATAGGATACCCCCGCTGCTTATAGAATTTATAGTGCTCGCGGGTGTTTTCTAAAATTTTTGGTTCTTGAATCACAATTTCGGCGGTGCGTGCAAAGCGGCTGAAGTATTCGGGAATCTGGCTGCTGAGATTAATGAGCACATCGTGATGTTCGCCAGCATTCGCAGTGTAGGTAATCTCTACTTTGGCCTCTTCATCGCCACCGATAATTTGGTGCGCAATAAAACTCTCTGGCTTAAAGCTCCAGAGCAAGTCGTCTAATTCATGCGCTTCTTCCAGAGTATCAACCACCACCAAAATACTGTGCCCAAGCCGCTCTACTTTTTCAATGAAACGGCACACGTATAACCAGCGCGCTTCCACGCTGGTGTCTTGCAAAATATGAAAATCAACTTGAGTCATAGAAAACTAATTATTGGTTGTCGAGAAGATATTGAACAAGTAAAGGCACTGGGCGACCGGTTGCACCTTTGGCTGCGCCAGAGAGCCACGCGGTTCCGGCGATATCCAAATGCGCCCACGCAACGTTTTTGGTAAAGCGCGAAAGGAAACAGGCTGCAGTAATGCTGCCACCCGCCGGGCCACCAATATTGGCGATATCTGCAAAATTGCTGTCTAGTTGTTTCTGGTAGTCATCCCACAGCGGCATTTGCCATGCGCGATCATTAGCAGTTTGGCCCGCTTTTAAAATCGCCTGCGCCAATTCTTCATTGTTACTGAACAAACCGCTGGCATGATTCCCGAGGGCAACAACGCAGGCGCCGGTGAGGGTGGCAATATCAATGACGGCTTTGGGTTTAAAGCGTTCGGTGTAGGTGAGCGCGTCGCACAATACCAAACGGCCTTCAGCATCCGTATTCAGTACTTCGATGGTCAGGCCTGCCATTGAAGTCACTATGTCGCCGGGCTTTGTGGCACTGCCGTTGGGCATATTTTCACTTGCAGCGATAATGCCCACTACATTCATAGCGGGCTGTAATTCAACCAAGGTTTTGAAGGTGCCGAGTACGCTGGCGGCACCGCACATGTCATATTTCATTTCATCCATACCTGCACCGGGTTTAAGGCTGATGCCACCGGTATCGAAGGTAATGCCTTTACCCACTAGGGCAATAGGCGCATCTTTTTTGTTGCCGCCTTTGTATTCCATAACGATAAATTTGGCAGGTTGATCGCTACCGGCAGATACTGAAAGTAATGAGCCCATGCCTAATACTTTCATATCTTTTTCTTCCAGCACTTTTACGCTCAAGCGAGTTTGGCCGCGTGCGAGTCGTTTGGCTTCGTTGGCTAAATAGGTCGGTGTACACACATTGCCAGGTAAGTTGCCTAGCTCGCGCGCTAAATCCACGCCCTCGGCAATGGCTTGGCCTATGGCAATACCTTTGGTCGCGCTTGCGCTGGTGGTTTTAGTGAAACCCAGTGTGACTTTCTTTAAAACGAAGCTGGGTTCAACAGGTTTGCTTTTGAGCGAGTCGGCGCGATGTTGGCTGGCGATTAGAATTTCTACGGTTTGGCGTGCTTGCCATTCGGCGTCTTTGCCGGTGACGCTAATGTCGCCAAGAATAATACTCAAGTCTGAGATGTGAGTCGTTTTAAGGGCGTCAGGTACTTTTTGCAGAGCTTTGCGGAAGTTATCGCAGCTCACGCCGCCTTGTTTATCAATAGCACCTAAACCAATAACCAACAAACGTTCCGCTGCTATACCCTGAGAATTCAAGAGCAACAGTGATTGGCCAACTTTGCCATCGAACTTTTCGCGTTTTAACAGCGTCTCTAATTGCTTGGCGTCAGCCGCGTTAATCGCATTGGCCGCAGCCGATAGTTTGCCGCCTTCAAAACAGGCAACAACTAAGCATTGGGTAGATTGTTTGACGGCATCCAGAATTTTGGCAGTAATTTGCATGAGCAATCCTCAGAAGGGGGGCGTGATATTTGTTGGCGGGGTCTGGCTTTAAATGTAGATCTTGCTTTGAACCTAAACTTGGCTTTAAACCTAAAAGTCTCAAGACAAACCTGCGCAGGTACGTGATAATGCCACACTTTCAATAGCTGTGCAGTGCCTGTGTTAAGCGACTTTTGAGACTCGTGTTGAACGGTTCACTAGTTTATCTGCCGCCGCCCTTTGGCGGCTAAAAAACAAACAAATCAATTATTTGTACGCCAAAAAATTCTGAGGAATTTGAGTGATTATTTTTCGTTATCTCACTAGAGAGATTTTAATAAACACCTTTGCGGTTTTTATCGCACTCCTGCTTATTGTGTTGAGTTACCGTTTTGTGCAATTACTACAAGGTGCAGCAGAGGGTAAATATGCCATAGATGTGCTGTTTGAAATGATTGCCTACCGCATGCCGGGTTTTGTGCAAATTATCCTGCCGTTCGGTTTCTATATTGCTGTGCTTTTGGCCTATGGCCGTCTTTACATGGAAAGTGAAATGGTAGTGCTATTTGCATGCGGTGTTAGCCAGCGCCAGCTGCTAGCAATCACCTTGGCCCCCGCTGCTTTTATTGCCATATTGGTCGCGCTATTTACTTTTTTGTTGGGGCCAATGGGTTCAGAGCGCTATGCAAAAATATTAGATGAACAGCGCAACCGCAGTGAATTTGATGTGCTTAACGCTGGCCGCTTTCAAACGATTGGTCAGGGGCAGGCTGTCACCTACGTGCAAGAAATTGTTGATAATCACAAACGTCTGAACGATGTATTTGTTGCTCGCGATAGCGGTGTTACATCATCGCCAACTATTTTGCTGGCGCGTCGCGGCGATCAAGTTGAGCATGAAGAATATGGTCAGCGTTATTTAGTGCTGCGCGATGGTTATCAATATGAAGGTCAACCAGGCACTGCAGATTTCCGCATTACGCATTTTTCAAGTTATGGACAATATATGCCGCCAGTGGTCTTATCGGGTGATTACACTCTGGATGC
This sequence comes from Cellvibrio sp., assembly GCA_035389145.1. Taxonomy (GTDB): domain Bacteria; phylum Pseudomonadota; class Gammaproteobacteria; order Pseudomonadales; family Cellvibrionaceae; genus Cellvibrio. The sequence continues at coordinate 359 of DAOORH010000168.1, read as the reverse complement.
TGATACGAAATCGACTCTGAGTTTGTTGTCATCCGATGATCGCGAATTGCGCACTGCGTTGCAGTGGCGTATTGCTTTACCCGTAATGGTATTTGTAATGACGCTGTTAGCGGTAACTTTTAGTAAGACCAATCCACGCCAAGGGCGCTATTTAAAAATGTTACCCGCGATTTTGGTGTTTGTATTTTATTTCGTGTTCTTAAGTACAGTCCGTGGCTTAATGGATCAGGGGAAGTGGCCTATATTGCCCGGCTTCTGGGTTGTACATGGCGCGTTTTTAGCTTTGGGTTGGTTCTTGTTCAATTGGGATCGTCTAATGCAACCCAAACGCCACTCTCGCGTGGAGAAAGTTGCACATG
>DAOORH010000167.1:0-7242 GCA_035389145.1 Cellvibrio sp. | reverse complement strand
GCCAGTATTTGCCTTGGCGTTACTCGCTAGTGGCTGGACTTTAGGTACTTAACCATGAGTCTTCAGCCATGACTCTCCAGCAAATAACCGTTCTGGGTGCTACAGGTTCCATTGGTGTTAGTACTCTGGATGTATTGGCGCGCCATCCTGAGCGCTATTCAGTGTTTGCCTTAACGGCAGATCGTAAATGGCAAGTTCTTGCTACTCAATGTTTACAGCATAACCCTCGTTATGCTGTTTTGAATGATGAGGTGGCGGCCATAGCGCTGGGGCAAGAACTGCGTCGCCAAGGTTGCAAGACAGAAGTACTGCAAGGCGCAGATGCCCTCGCACAGGTTGCCAGCCATGCAGATGTTCATGTGGTGATGGCCGCCATAGTGGGCGCAGCAGGTTTATTGCCTACCTTAGCGGCAGTCAAAGCCGGTAAGAAAGTCCTCTTGGCAAATAAAGAAGCTCTGGTGATGGCAGGTGGCTTGTTTACCCGCGCCGTTGCTGAGCATGGCGCAACGCTTTTGCCCATCGATAGCGAGCACAATGCGATTTTCCAATGCTTGCCTAATCACCGCACTGATTACTTGGTCGATGGTTTGCAATCCAGCGGCGTGCGCAAAATTCTCTTAACTGCATCTGGCGGGCCATTCCGTAATACGCCCTTGGCGGATTTGAAAACGGTAACTCCAGAGCAAGCTTGTGCCCATCCCAATTGGAGTATGGGGCAAAAAATTTCGGTGGATTCTGCCACCATGCTCAATAAGGGTTTGGAGTTAATTGAGGCCTGCTGGCTGTTCAATACTCGCCCAGAGCAAGTGCAAGTGGTGATTCACCCGCAAAGTGTTATCCACTCAATGGTGGAATATGTAGATGGATCGGTATTGGCGCAGCTTGGCAATCCCGATATGCGTACGCCTATCGCCCATGCGCTTGCTTGGCCGGAACGTATCGCTTCAGGCGTTGCGGGGTTGGATATTATCGCCACTGCGCGCCTCGACTTCTCTGCGCCGGATTATGAGCGTTTTCCTTGCTTGCGCTTAGCACAGCAGGCAGCAGCACGCGCTGCAACAGCGCCGACGATTCTGAACGCGGCGAACGAAGTCGCAGTTGCGGCTTTCTTGCAACGCAAAATTCGTTTTGATCAAATTGCACAGATAATTGCGCAGGTTTTAGATAAACAAGGCGTGATTGAACCTGATTCGCTTGAATTGGTCATAGCCAGCGACCAAGCCGCACGTCGTTTGGCGCAGTCTGTTATTGCAGCTTTTTAGGTAAGTATATGGGTTTGGTTTACACCATCATCTCGTTTCTGGTTGCCATTATTATTTTGGTGACCGTGCATGAGTTTGGCCATTTTTATGTGGCAAGATTGTGTGGCGTTCGTGTTCTCCGCTTTTCATTAGGCTTCGGCAAGGTGCTTTGGCGCCGTTACGACAAACACGGCACCGAGTTTTCGCTGTCGGCCTTACCTTTTGGTGGTTACGTCAAAATGTTGGATGAGCGCGAGGGCGACATCCCGAAAGAACTGTTATCCCAGGCCTTTACCCGCAAGACTGTCTGGCAGCGTATGGCCATAGTGGTGGCTGGGCCCGTGGCCAATTTCATCTTGGCGATCTTATTGTTTTGGGTGCTGTTGCTGGGCGGCGAAAGAGGGCGCATTCCGATAGTTGCAACCGTAGAGCCCAACTCAATCGCCGCTAAAGTAGGGCTTGAGGCGGGGCAAGAGATTATTGCAGTCGATGGCGAGGCTACGCCAACAGAGCAGTCAGTCGCAAAACAGTTGATCGCGAGATTGGGTGAATCAGGAAGTCTTGAGCTCAAAGTGCGTTACCCTGACTCCCACCTCATTTACGAACTGTCTCTACCTCTCAACGAGTGGATGCGCGGCGCTCAAGATCCAGACCCGTTTAAGGGCTTGGGTGTTGAGATGACGCCCATTAAGCCCATTGTTGGTCAGGTTTTGCCTGATTCACCTGCCGCAAAAGCTGGCTTTAAGGTGAATGACAAAATACTGAGTGTAAATAGTCTCCTTGTCAGTGATTTCCGTGACTTCCAAAGTGTGGTTCGCCCGCGTATAAATGAGCCGGTCGGTGTCGAAGTGGAGCGCAAGTCTGCAGCGGGTGCAACAGACATATTAAGTTTATGGGTAACACCGGAATCTTTTACCGAAAAGGGAGTCTCTTATGGGCGGGTTGGCATAGCGCCTGAGCCATTGTCGGAGGAGTTGGTTCGGTATTATGACTATTCCATCGGCGGCGCCTTGGTTGCGGGTGTTAAACGTACTTGGGATACCTCTGGATTTGTGCTTTTGTCCGTTAAAAAGCTAATCCTGGGAGAAATTTCCACAAAAAACTTGAGTGGGCCGATAAGCATTGCTAAGGTGGCCGGCTCTTCGGCGCAGAACGGTTTAAAAAGCTTTATTGGCTTCCTCGCCCTGCTCAGTGTTTTTCTAGGGGTGTTTAATCTTTTGCCCATTCCCGTGCTGGATGGGGGGCATCTGTTATATCTCTCGGTTGAAGTTATTAAAGGTAAGCCTGTATCTGAAAAGGTACAAATGTTGGCTTATCAGTTTGGGTTGGCACTGGTCATTGGGCTCAGTATGCTTGCCATGTATAACGATATTATGCGGTTGTAGCGGTCTTTTTGACCGACTCTACTACGACGAATTCTTATTATTAGATCAGACGATATGAAGCGAGTTTCAATGCGATTTTTCTGCTGCTTAGTGTTATTGCTCACGTCTTTTGCAGTGCATGCACAGACCCCCAATTTTCGGATTAGCGATATACGTGTAGAAGGTTTACAGCGCGTATCAGCGGGTACCGTATTCAGTGCACTCCCAGTGCGAGTTGGTGATTCGGTTAACCAAGCCGATATTCAAAATGCCACCCGCGAACTTTTTAAAATCGGTTTCTTTGCCGATGTGGCGATTCAGCGTGATGGGGATGTATTGGTGCTGGTGCTAAAAGAGCGCCCCGCCATTAATAAAATTGAATTAGACGGTAACAAGGCCATCAAGTCTGAAAACTTGATGGATAGCCTTAAGAAGAACAATTTGTCGGAAGGGCAGATTTTCCAGCGTGCGACCTTAGAAGGTATTACTCAGGCATTGCAGCGTGAATATATAGCACAGGGCCGTTATGGTGCGACTGTAAATATTGAAATTGAAGACCTGCCTCGCAATCAAGTAAAAGTGAAAGTGAAAATCAGTGAAGGTTCGGTTGCGCGAATTAAGCAAATTAATATCGTCGGCAACAAAGTCTACAGCGATCAGGAACTAATTGATCTGTTTGAGTTACGCTCATCCGGCTTGTTTTCGTGGATAAGCGGGAATGACAAATACTCCAAAGAAAAAATGAAAGGCGACTTAGAGAAGATCGAGTCCTATTATATGGATCGCGGTTATCTTGCCTTTAAAGTGGATTCGTCTCAAATTTCCTTGAGTCCGGACAAATCACAAATCTTCATCACTATCAATGTAACTGAAGGCGATATCTATAAGATTAAGAGCGTTGATTTGGCGGGCGATCCTGCTATTGACCCTGCCATATTGCGTCAATTCCTGTTGGTTAAAGAAGGCCATATCTTCTCGCAAATTTTGATGACGACTTCATCTGAATATGTAACGCAACGTTTGGGTAATGAAGGTTACACCTTTGCTAAAGTAGAAGGCGTACCTGAAAAAGATGATACGGATAAAACCGTTAAAATGACCTTCTTTATTGAACCAGGTAAGCGCGCATACGTAAACCGTATTAACTTCAAAGGCAATACTAAAACCATCGACGAAGTTTTGCGTCGTGAAATGCGCCAAATGGAAGGCGGTTCTGCATCAACTGCGCAAATCGAAAACTCAAAAGTGCACTTGGAGCGTTTGGGCTTTTTCAAAGAAGTTAAAGTGGATACTAAAGAGGTTCCCGGTTCTTCTGACAAGGTTGACGTGACTTACGAAGTGGAAGAGCAAGCATCGGGCAGCATGAGTTTACAAGTGGGCTACGCGCAGTATTCAGGTATGTTATTTCAAGCCGGTATTCAGCAGAACAACTGGTTTGGGACAGGTAAGCAAATTGGTTTTAACTTTAGCCACAACCGTTATCAAACCAGTTACAACATGAGTTATAACGATCCTTACTTTACGCCAGATGGCGTAAGCCGCGGATTTAGTATCTATTACACTAAAAGCGATTACGGCTCTTATAATGTGACGCCCTATAGCACTAACGTTTATGGTGGCAAGTTAAACTTTGGCTATCCTATTTCGGAAGTTGAGCGGATCGGTTTCGATATTGGTTTAAGAAGCTTGGAGGTGACGCCAACTGGCTATTCATCACAGGAAATTCAGCGTACCCCACGTTTTGTTGATGGTTATGTTTACACCGATACTGATGCGTTAAATAGATATATAACGCTTGCTGATTACGATTCTCTAAATAAGCGTCTTGAGCTGGGCTCAGATTTTCTGCCGGGCACTTATACGCTCAATCCCGTTACTGAGGACTTGTTGGCTGAAAAAGGGTTCCTTGATAAATACGGCGATACTTTCAATGATGCTCAGATGAGTGTGTTTTGGTTTAAATCGACCTTAAACCGTGGGGTGTTACCTGATCGTGGAGCGTCACAGCGACTATCCGCAGAAGTGACTTTGCCTGGCGGAGACTTGGAGTACTTTAAGTTAGATTACGATGCACAATTCTTTAAACCGTTGACCAACAGTTTGACGCTCCGTGTGCATGGTCGTTTAGGTTACGCTGAAACCTATGGCAAAACCGATCGACTACCTTTCTTTGAAAACTTCTACGGCGGTGGTTTTGGTTCTGTGCGCGGCTTTGAGCGCAATTCTTTAGGCCCTAGAAGTACGGTACAAGAAACCGCTCAACAAATTAATACCGCTTGGGACGATATAAACGGCGATGGCAAACAGCAGAGTAGCGAGCTATCAAATCCAGCATTGATTCTGTGTACCGATGCAACCCGCTGCGATAACGCGGGTCAAATTATTACCTCTCGGCCTTTCGAGGACTATGGTCGTACCCGCGGTGCATTTGGTGGTAACGTGATTATTGAAGGGGGCGCGGAGATACTATTCCCATTGCCGTTTATTAAAGATCAGCGCTCTTTGCAGTCAACCTTATTTGTAGATGCAGGTAACGTCTTCGATACCCACTGTGGTGAGCGTCAAAGAAACTGTTATGCTGTCGGCTTAGATCAGATGAAAGCATCTTTCGGTGTAGGCCTGACGTGGATTTCCAGCTTTGGCCCTATGACCTTTGCCTTGGCTAAGCCCATTAGCAAAGAGAACGAATATGATCGCCAAGAGGTGTTTCAGTTCTCATTAGGCCAAACGTTTTAGTAAACCCCACAGGTTTTCAAATTGTATTTAATTTTTAAAGATGTTAATTGCTGTTTATTATATTAAGAGGAAATGCTCGTGAATTTTACAAAAAAATGTGTGGCCGCAGCAGCTTTGTGCATGATGTCTGCGGTGAGTTTTGCAGAAACAAAAATTGCTGTTATTAATCCTGAAGGTGCAATTTTATCAACTGCAGTTGCAAAAGCCCGTTTTGAAAAATTAGAAAAAACTGCTGATTATGCGGCGACTAAAGCTAAGTTAGATGGCATATCTGCAGATTTTAAAGCTCTCCAAGAATCAGCTAAAAAAGACAGTGCTACTTGGTCTGCTGATAAGAAGGAAGAAGCTGGCAAGAAGATGCAAAGCTTACAACAAGATGCACAATTTAACGGGCAAAAACTTCAAAAAGCTCGTCAGGAAGCAATGGAAGCTGTTGCACAAGAATTAGGTCAAAAATACCAAGTGGCTCTTAAGCAAGTTGTTGATGCTGAAAAAATTGGTTTGTTGCTTGGTCCACAGGCTGCAATATTTGCAACGCCTGAATATGACATCACTGCAAAAGTTACTGACTTAATTAACAAAGCCAAGTAATTAATGTGGCTAATGTTAGTTTTACCCTAGCCGAATTAGCTCAGCGCATTGGCGCTGAGCTAATCGGTGACTCTCAGCATAAAATTTCTGCCTTAGCGACACTGCAATCTGCCGAAGCAACTGACCTCAGTTTTATTGCAAACCCCACCTACAAAAAGCATTTAGCAAACACTCAAGCGGGCGCCGTTATTTGTGCCCCAGATTTGGCTGAATTTATTGTGGGTAATAAGTTAATTGTCGCGAATCCTTATCTTTGTTACGCGCAGCTGACCCCGCTATTTGATACGTCTTTGGTGTTTCCACCCGCAATTCATCCCTCAGCAAGCATCGGTAATAACTGTGTTTTAGGCCAGAATATTTGTATTCAGGCAAATGCTGTTATTGGCGATGATGTAGCTTTGGGTGATGGCGTTATTGTGGGTGCTGGTGCGGTAGTGGGTGCTAATAGCAGTGTAGGTGCAAGAACTAGAATCTGCGCCAATGCCACTATCTATCACGGCATCAGTATTGGTAGCGACTGTGTGTTTCATAGCGGCTGTGTTATAGGTGCGGACGGCTTTGGTTTTTCCCCGTCACCAGAAGGGTGGGTGAAAATTCATCAGTTGGGTGGCGTTATTATCGGTAATAAAGTCGAGATAGGTGCAAATACCACCATCGATCGCGGCGCTTTGGACGATACTTTCATAGATGATGGCGTGATTATCGATAATTTGGTGCAAATTGGTCATAATGTGCGGCTTGGTAAGAACACAGCGATTGCGGCGCATACGGCTATCGCTGGTAGCACACAGATTGGTAATAATTGCACCATTGCAGGTGCTGTTGCCATCGCAGGCCATTTAACATTGGCTGATAAGGTTCACATTACCGGTATGAGTATGGTGTCTAGCTCCATTAGTGAGGCAGGCTCTTATTCGTCGGGTGTACCTTTAGGCCCTACTAAAGAGTGGCGTAAAAATGCTGCGCGGTTTCGTCAGTTAGATAGTTTGGCGAATCGCCTTATTAAGCTAGCGCGACGCGTGCCAGATGATGAATAACAACGAATCAGGCTCAACGGCTGATTGTCCTTGAAGTTCAAATCATGTCTACTCTTTCTCTAGTAGATACTGACAGATACTTTTTGAAATATACCTTTTGAAATATAGCTAAGGCCATTAACTATGATGGATATCAACGAAATCCGTGAATATTTACCGCACCGTTACCCGTTTTTATTGGTAGATCGCGTGATTGAATTGGTTGAGGGCGAGTCGATCATCGCTTACAAAAATATCACGGTGAATGAAGAAGTGTTTAACGGTCATTTCCCG
>DAOORH010000166.1:0-7249 GCA_035389145.1 Cellvibrio sp. | reverse complement strand
TATGACTGCATTCTCCACCTGCTGACTTAAACGTAAAGCCGCGGCAACTGAACCACCAGAGGACACACCACAGAAAATCCCCTCTTTCCGAGCGAGCTCACGCATAGTGTGCTCAGCTTCCTGTTGCGACATTCCAACAATGTCGTCTACGCGGCTTTTGTCGTAAATCTTAGGCAGATAAGCCTCTGGCCAGCGGCGAATGCCAGGAATACTGGCACCCTCATCTGGCTGAAGGCCGATTATTTTGATGTCAGGATTTTTTTCTTTTAAATAACGCGATGTGCCCATGATAGTACCAGTGGTACCCATGGAGCTTACAAAATGGGTAATCAGGCCGCCGGTTTTCTGCCAAATCTCTGGGCCCGTGGTTGTGTAGTGCGCGAGCGGATTATCGCCATTGCCGAATTGATCTAGCACCTTACCCGTACCTTCAGCCTGCATCTTAGTGGCGAGATCGCGCGCGCCCTCCATACCCTGCTCTTTGGTCACCAAAATCAATTCTGCGCCATAGGCTGTCATAGCGGCTTTACGCTCGGCGGTACTGTTGTCCGGCATAATCAGGATCATGCGATAGCCTTTAATCGCCGCCGCCATTGCCAAGGCGATGCCGGTATTGCCGCTAGTGGCTTCAATTAATGTATCGCCGGGTTTAATATCACCACGCGCTTCAGCCTGCTGAATCATCGACATAGCGGGGCGATCTTTCACGGAGCCGGCTGGATTATTACCTTCCAATTTCACCAAAATCCTATTGCTGGTCACACCGGGTAAACGCTGTAGGCGCACCAGTGGTGTATTGCCAACAAAGGCTTCGATGGTGGGAAAATCCATAATGACCTCTAACAAAAAAATGGCGATTGCACTGGCTGACAAAGGGCGGCTATTCTACCGCCCAATGACCTTAGCAGCACTATATATTCACTCTATTCAGACTCTATCGTCTATCGCCTATTTCTATCCCCTTAAGGATTTATTGATATGCCGAGTGCATCCAAAAGCTTTAAACACAATGTCTGGCAATTAATTTTTGCGCCGGCGATTGCGATTGCCTTACTGCTCTCCATATCTCTCGTTTCATTTTGTTTATATGAGCTCTCTAAATTTGTGGATATGCGTGGCAGCGCAATGACTCGCAAAACAGCACAATTGATTTACACACCCATCATTCAAAACGACAAAGTACTTTTACAAGCGCTGCTGGATGGTTCACTTGAGGACCCTTACATTCGCGCACTGCATGTACGTATCGATAACACGGGCGAAACCTTTCACAGTGGCCCGGAGTTATTACCCACAACCGATACCGGCTTATCTCCCAACAGCCTTGAACCCGTTCGCCGCGAAACCCGCCGTACCATTTTATTTTCTCACCCGATAGTCAATAAAGAAGGATTGAATCCTATTGGCTGGGTGGAAGTAGAAATGCTGTCGTCACCTTATATGGTGATTCACTACCAAACTATTTTAATTACTATTGCGATTACTTTAGGGTGCTTATTGATGGCGGCATTTTTAGCAGCGCGTTTATTTCGCAATATTACTGACCCACTCAATCACATCAAAGAAGTCATAAATAATCTCGCTCAAGGAAAATTGCAAACTCGGGTTAACCCACAAAAAAGTCGCGAATTCATCTACCTTGCCAATGCAACAAATAATATGGCGGAATCCTTGGAGCACGCACAGCAAGATTTACAAAATCATATTGAGCAATCCACGCAAGATTTGATTGAAACCTTAGAAACCATTGAAATTAAAAATATTGAACTGGATATAGCTCGCAAAGAGGCGATTGAAGCGAGCCGCATTAAATCTGAATTCCTGGCAAATACTAGCCATGAGATCCGCACACCACTCAATGGTATTTTGGGTTTTGTAGGGCTGGCATTAAAAACCAATATCGACGAGCAACAAGCAGAATATTTACACACCATTCGTGATTCTGCCCAAAACCTCTTAACTGTTATTAATGGCATTTTGGATTTCTCTAAAATTGAAGCAGGCAAACTCACACTAGACTATGCGCCGCTACCTCTGCGACAAACGATTGATGAAACTTTGCACACACTTGCTGCAGATGCGCATGAAAAAAATCTACAACTAATCGCAAAGTTTGATCCCAAAATTCCAATGCAATTGCTCGGAGACTCTTTGCGCTTTAAACAAGTACTCGCCAACCTCATTAGTAACGCAATTAAGTTTAGCGAACAGGGCATAATTGTTGTTCAAGTTAATGCGCTTGCCCAGCAAGAAACTCATCTCATGCTAAAAATTAGTATCAGCGACCAAGGCATTGGTTTGACGCACGAACAACAAAATGATTTATTTAAACCCTTTTCTCAAACTGATGCCTCCAGCTCCCGCGAGCAAGGTGGCACAGGTTTAGGCTTAGCTATTTGCAAAGGTCTGGTTGAGCGCATGCATGGGGAAATAGGCGTAGAAAGTGAACTCGATAAAGGTTCAACCTTTTGGTTTACTGCACGTTTAGGTATAGATAAAAAACAGCTGGTTGAATATTCCTTACCCAACCTACAGCAACACCGGGCGCTTATTTGCAGTAACAAACCAACATCGTTAGAACAATTACAATCACTCTTAACCGAATGGCATATGCGGCAAGAGGCTATCGCTGAAATTCACGATATATTCCCGAGCATTCGCAAAGCACATAAAATCGATCCGTTTGATATTTTAATTTTGGATATAGCGTCAGATGAACGAAAAATTCCATCTGCACTCCTAAATAATATTACCGAACAATTAGCCGATGAATTTGGCTGCAAAGTTATTGCCTGTTGCACGCCCGCACACCAACGCATGTTTCGCGACAATGGAAACAATCTAAAAACCAGCTTTATTAATAAACCCATAGGCTATGAAGCACTACTGAAATTAATTTGCGAAAAACTCGATATTGGTCTGTTCGATGTACACCACGAACAGAATATTCAGCAAACGCAAAACCTACCCAGCACTTCAGTGCTTTTGGTTGACGACAACCCCGCCAACTTACAGCTCGCCTCGGAATTATTGCGCGGCTTAAACACCCAAGTCGTACAAGCCAGCAACGGTATTCAAGCAATTGATGCCTGCAAGACCCAAAAATTTGATGTCATTTTTATGGATATCCAAATGCCGGGGATGGATGGTTTTCAAACCACTAAACATATTCGCGAATTGGAAACAGATTCTGCGCGCACGCCTATTATTGCCCTTACAGCGCATTCGCTCACTGAACAAAAGGCCGAATTATTAATTGCCGGTATGGATGACTGTATTAGCAAACCTGTTAGTGAAAGCCAACTCGCACATATCATCAACCGCTGGACGTCCGTCAGCGGCAAGAAAGAAGTCGTCGTTGCGCAGGAGACGCCTAGAGTTCAAGAAGATTTACCGCACAATGGTAATAACTTCGAGATAAATACCTCAGTCGATATCAACCTGTGCTTGAAGTTAGCTAACAACAAACCCTTGCTAGCACGCGACATGTTAAAAATGATGCTGGATGGACTCACGTGTGAGAAAGCGCAAATTAACCAAGCCATTAGTGATGGTAACGATGAAATGTTAAATGAATTAATTCATCGCCTTTATGGCAGCAGTTGTTACTGCGGCGTACCGCGTTTAAAAAGTATTAGTGGGCTGCTTGACAAACTTATGCAAGCACACAAAGTTGACGAAGCAAAAAAAGCTATTGATTCGCTCAATAGTGCGATTGATGATGTTTTAGCCTGGGGAGAGAATCGCGATTTGAATGAAGTGTTCGGTATTAACTAAACAGCTCTCGACTCCTAAGTGGTTTAGAGCCAAGTAAGGGTTTGAGCAGTAAGCGCGAAATTCGCTTTGCCGTTTGCTTGACCTCCGGCAACACAAAATCGCGCTGCGCAATGGCATTAATATGCGCACCGCTGAACTGAAAATTCAAGGGTACATCTGCATGGGCAAAATAAACACCCTGAGAAGGATCAAGACAATAATTTGAATGAGCACTAATCACTTCACCGGATTTTGCATCCGCTTCAAAATCAATGCCGTAACCTAACTCCTGCAAAAGCTGAAATTCAAACACACGTAAAACAGGCTCCAAATCTTGCTTCGCACTCAAAGCCTGCAAGCTCTGCTCATACAAACTGTAAATTTCAGGGTGAGCATCCAGTTCCGGAAGCAAACGCACCAATAGTTCATTCAGGTAAAAGCCGCTAAATAAATGTTTGGCGGTCAGCGCAAAATGCGCACCCTCAGCTTCAAAGTGCGTGAGCAGTTTTAAATCGGTTTTACCTTGAAAGGAAATTAACAAACGAGTGAAGGGATTTAAGAGATTGCGTTTAGGGGTTTTACGCGAGCGAATACCGCGCGCCACCGCCGTAATGCGGCCAAATTCTGGCGTGAGAAAATCAACCAACATACTGGTATCGCGATAGGGACGCGTATGAAGTATGTATGCTGGTTGATGCTCAGCAGTGATGCGCATAATTATAAGTCGTTGTAACCCAAACTGCGCAGCGCGCGTTCATCGTCAGACCAGCCAGATTTCACTTTCACCCAGAGCTTCAACATAATTTTCATGTCGAATAACTTTTCCATGTCTTTACGAGCATCGGTACCAATCAACTTAATACGCTCGCCTTTATCGCCAATTAAAATCCGTTTTTGACCATCGCGCTCTACCAAAATCAGCGCAGAAATATTCAGCAGATTACCTTCCTGCTTAAACTCCTCAATTTCAACCGCCATTTCATAAGGCAACTCATCACCCAATTGACGGGTAATTTTTTCGCGCACAATTTCAGCTGCCATAAAGCGCGAACTGCGGTCAGTAATTTGGTCTTCGGGGTACATGTGCATACCTTCTGGCATACGATCAATAATCAACTGTTCCAAGCGATCAAGATTGACATTGCGCAATGCCGAAAGCGGAATAATTTCTGCTGCATTTAGTTTTTTCGCCAGAATCTCCAAATGCGGTAGAAGCGATTCTTTGTCTTCGATTTGATCAACTTTATTCACTGCCAAAATAATCGGGCAGGAAGCGTACTGCAATTTTTCCGCAACAGCTTCGTCTTCTTCGGTCCAAATAAAACGATCCACCACAAAAACCACGACATCCACATCTTTCATTGCGGTATTGGCAGCGCGGTTCATATAGCGGTTAATCGCTTTCTGCTGCCCCAAGTGCATACCGGGCGTATCCACAAACATAATTTGTATGCCTCCTTCGGTTTTAATACCCACCACGTTATTGCGCGTGGTTTGCGGCTTGCGGGAGGTGATACTGATTTTTTGCCCGAGAATATGATTAAGTAACGTGGACTTGCCCACATTAGGGCGGCCAACGATAGCAACATAACCACAGCGAGTGATTTGGGGATCAGAAGAATCTGACATAGAGAGAACCTGAGATTTAAAAGTCAACAACGTAAAGGAATTGAATTAATTAGGGAGTCGTCATCCTCGCGCTGCGGGGATCCAGCTCTTGAAAAAATACCGCGCAAGCTCTTAACTTATGGAAATAGCTTGGCTTAAACAAAAACCTATTAAACCAATAAACAGCTGGATCCCCGCTGCGCGAGAATGACGGCAGAGACATCAAATATTTAATAAACGTAAAACTTCGGTAGCAGCGAGCTTTTCAGCTTCGCGGCGATTACTCGCTTGCGCACGCACGGGTTGCTTTAATAAAACCACGCGACATTCAATGGTAAAAATCTGCGCGTGGGATTCGCCTGCAGCCTCAACCACTTCATATTCCGGCAAAGGTTTACGCAAACTTTGCAAATGTTCTTGCAATTGGGATTTTGAATCCTTAGCGGTTGTATCTACCGTGAGCGATGCTAACCGCTCTGCATACCATCTTAAAACATGTGATCGGCAAGTTTCAAAATTAGTTTCTGTGTAGATCGCACCAATCAAAGCTTCAACCGAATCCGCCAAAATGGAATCACGACTATGACCGCCCGATTTCATTTCACCTTCGCCTAAAATTAAGCACTCACCTAATTCAAATTCGCGTGCAATTTCTGCAAGCGTCTCGCCCTTTACCAACTGCGAACGCAGACGACTCAACTGACCTTCTCGCGTATCGCCGAAGCGCTTAAATAAGGCTTCGCCAATCACAAAATTTAAAATAGAGTCGCCTAAAAACTCAAGGCGCTCATTGTTGTGAGCGCCATGGCTGCGATGTGTAAGCGCTAGCTGCAATAACGCAGGAGTTCTAAATTCGTAACCTAGGCGCTGCTGTAATAGCTGATATTTAATACTTAAAGAATGCACGTTTATCTGCCAGTGGGCTTACAGCATGACTTTGGATCATCTGCATCCAAATGATTTTGAAAACTAGTTACTACATCGATATTGTAAAATAAATTAGTTCTATTTTCGTAATCAATGGTGATCAGCAACGACTTCGTTTTACGATCAATAACGATTGCTTGAGGCCCTTCGCTACGTACATTATTAACCAAATAAAAATTCAGGAGCTTTTTTCTGATCTCAGAATCTGACATTTCGGCGAGATTCCCACCGGGCTCAACTAAAGATTTCAAAGCCTTTTCAACATACATATTTTCAGCATACATAGGCACTATAGCGAAACCAAACATTCCACAAAACGCCAGAATCGCTAACACAAAAATCCAACTAACCATGGTAAGCCCGGCTTGCTGCTTAAGGCTTTTTATACGAGGGGTAGATTTAACTCTTAGCAAAGACTTCATAGCGGCACCTGTTAATGAATAAAATAATTATTTAACAACACCTACATTACTAAAACTGGGAATACTTAAAAACTCTTCCCAATGCATCCAAACTGCAAAAGCTTTACCCACAATAGCATCTTCGGACACCGTACCCCATGCGCGGCTGTCACCGCTGTTATCGCGGTTATCACCCATCATAAAGTAGTGCCCCTCTTCTACCACCCATGTTTGATCGCCAGCACTCAATTGGCTAGGTTGATCACAGGTTTGCATTGTATGGGTTCTACCGTTGATGTTTTCATTGGCGACCGTTAACTGTAAGCGGTGATTCATACAGAACGAACCCCACTCAGGAAAGACGCGTTTAACAGTTTCACGCTTAATTTCAACGCCATTTAAGTAAAGCACATTATTGGCATAGCGAACTGTGTCGCCCGGCAAACCTATTACACGCTTAATAAAATAGGTTTTAGGCTGATGCGGCGGGAAAAACACCATTACATCGCCACGCTGTGGTTTACCCACCGGAATAAAGGTTTTGTTGAGCACCGGAA
>DAOORH010000165.1:0-7267 GCA_035389145.1 Cellvibrio sp. | reverse complement strand
AATAAAAGAAGGGAAGTCGCCTCTCGCCGAGGGCGCGGAGTATAACAGCCCTGCTTGTTTTGCTCTAGCTTAATAATCGCGCATGAGTCCAATTAAGCCCCGTTAACTAGGCCGCTCCGCCCTGCTCCCAATGTCATCTTTGAGAAGACAGCTGTAAGCTGATAATCATACTATTTGCCAGACTAACCCCAAATAGGCTTGTCTAATTCCGGCCTCACCAGCTAACATGATAGCGCAATCATATTAAAAAACGCTCATTGCAGCCAATCAACCTTTCGGAATTATTATGAAAACTATCAAGTATTACCGTTGTGCCATCCTCTTTTTCTCCACTCTGGCCCTCAGTCCTGCGTTTGCAGCAGACAAAGACAGCTTAAAACAGGTCTATCGCGATTCCTTTAAAGTCGGCGTTGCGATCAACCAAGAGATCTCTTCCGGCCAAGACACCCGTTGGCTACCCCTGCTTAATAAACACTTCAATACCATCACCCCCGAAAACGTTATGAAGGCTGAGCGTATTAACCCTGAGCCGGGCGTTTACAATTTTAAACCCGCCGATGATTTGGTCGCTCTAGGCAAAAAAAATAAGATGTTTATTGTTGGTCACACGCTGGTTTGGCATAACCAGACACCAGACTGGTTTTTTAAAAATGCAGAAGGGAAGCTTCATACGCCTGAACAAACCATTGAAAACATGCGGAAGTTCATTGAGGTAGTTGCTGGCCGCTACAAAGGCAAAGTACACGCCTGGGACGTAGTGAACGAGGTTATGGGCGATGATGGAAAGTATCGCCCAACAGTTTGGGTAAAGGGCGTAGGCGACGGTGACAAACTTGTTAGAGAAGCCTTCAAATTCGCTCACCAATACGCACCTGATGCTGAACTCTATTACAACGATTTCAACGCCTGGCGCCCAGCCAAGCGAGACGGCATTGTGCGCATGGTAAAAATGCTACAAGCCGCTGGCATTCGTATCGACGGTATTGGTATACAAGGTCATTGGGGTTTGAACTATCCTAAAAAGGAACATATTGAAGCAGCGATTGATGCGTACGCAGCACTCGGTGTGAAAGTTATGATTACTGAGCTAGATATTGATGTGCTACCGCTCACGCGCGAAGGACAAATCATTGGCACAGGAATGACTCATCCGCAATTCCAAGAAGAAGAATTCAAAGAATACCTTGATCCTTATCGCAACGGATTACCCACCGAGGTACAAACAGCGCTCACCAAGCGCTACCAAGAAATTTTTGAAATCCTGTATCGCAAGCGTGACAAAATTGATCGCGTGACCTTCTGGGGAATTCACGATGGTATGAATTGGAAGAATGACTATCCAATTCCTAACAGAATCAACTATCCGTTGCTGTGGAATCGCGATGCAAGTGCTAAACCTGCGCTTGACGCAATTCTGGGTCTTCCTGCTATGCTAAAAAGCACCAACAATTAACAACCTCTCACCAACAAATAAGTGCGTGGAAACGCGCACTTATTCCTCTAAACTCTGCAACCTTCCCAATTTTCTCTAGCCTTTTACCTTCACCCGACCAAAAGCCAGTATCGCCAAGGCGACGATAAAAAGATTTACTGCAAAAACTTGATGATAGCCGTACATATCCGCCACCACAGCTACCAATAAGCTGCTGAGTAAATTACCCATGTGTGTGGTATTGGTATAAAGGCTGGAAGCCATTCCCGAACGCCCCGGTAGTAAATCCTGAATCACAGAAACTCCCAAGCCAGCAAGAATTCCAATGAACATAGCGTTAAATATCTGCAACGCAAAAAACTGCCACAAATGGGTGCCAAAATAGACACCCATATAAAGCACCAAGGCCGCTACACCCGCGACCTTAATTAAGGTCATAATTTTAATACGCGCCGCGTAGTACCCAGCCAAGAGCATAAACGGAATCTCTAAACCTGCCGCAGTCCCCATCACCCAACCCATCCATTCAATGCTTATGCCCAAGCCATCTTTCAGATGCAATGGAAAGCTAATGAGATAGGCATTGTTCGCGCCCCACATGAGCGAGAAGCCGATAAGGCTTAAGACCAAGGCACGCTTTTGCTCTGCATTTATAGGCTGAACTTCTGACTTTTCGAGTAGTTGGTGAGTATGAGGTCTCAGATGTGGCAACAGCTTAAGGCTCAATACCGCAACCACCACAAACATCCCCGCCGCCAGTAAATACATAAAGGTAAAACCCATGTAGGCCGCCAATAAAAATCCCGCTGGCGGCCCGGCCATCCAAGCAATCGCAATTTGTGCGCGCACTATGGCGTTGAATAAGGGCACTCGTTCTGCTGGGATATTGTCTTCGGCGTAATCCAAGCTGTAAGCCATCACTTGTGAAAATGAGACCATCGCAAAGCTGAGAAACAACACCACTGCTACTGCCACAACCCAATAGGTGCGTGAATAGGCAAGCGTAAGACAGACCAAAGCACCGACTATGCAACACACGACCACCAACGGGCGGCGATCACTTAAGCCATCGGACCAATGCCCAATAAAATGGTTGTAAGCCATACTGGCCAAGGCGATGCCAGCAAAGGGAATACCCACTAGCAGCGGCCGCACTCCAATTTCTTTAGCGAGATAAAGACTTAGGGTCGGCAACACCAAAGCGCCGACCACGCCCACCAAACAAAATAGGATATAGATGCCCAAAGCCACCGGACGGAATAAAGAATTCACAGAGTTAACCAGAGAAATGAATTGAGAAGTGAAACTAGACTTGCGCTAGAATAGCCGAAATCATTTTTTAGCGACATCGACGAGCTTGGGATTTACTTTTCTCAACAGAGGAACGATGCAATTGAGCCTTTTATGCAATCTATTAGCATTCAAATTCAACCCGAATTTTTAGCCAGTTTTGATCGCGCTGCATTTTTAGCGCAAGTGCGTGCAGTGGGCCGTGCACCAGAAATTGATGAGTTTACGAAGAAAGGTAACACCTATCTCAACTACACATTTTTTACCGAGTTTCCAAAGGCACTGTGGGAGGATTTGCAGAAAGCACTTTATCAACACGCAGAATATTCTGCAGTGATTGCGCCAATTTCTATTGCCGCTTGTGAAGATGAATCGCACCCACAAGGTTATTTCCTTTTACATCATTTCGACTCAACGGAAAAAGTTGATAGTCTTTAGTATATTTCCCCGCTCACTCTGAGCGCGCAGCAGTCGAAGGTTTTCATATCTTTATTTGGGAGTAAAAGTCCCCCCTTTGAAAAAGGGGGCTAGGGGGATTTAATGTGGTTCAAATCTCCCCTAGCCCCTCTTTGCTAAAGAGGGGAACTCGGTACATCGCTAGAAACACACAATTCAACTCGAGAATTTATGTCAGTTATCAATTGGTTCCCCGGCCACATGCACAAAGCCCGCAAAGAAATTGCGGAAGTTATGCCCCATGTGGACGTTATTATCGAAATGCTGGATGCACGTGTGCCCTTCTCCAGCGAAAATCCTTTAGTGCCCGCACTGCGCGGCAACACGCCCTGTATTAAATTATTAAACAAAGCCGATTTAGCCGACCCTGCCATTACCGAACGTTGGATCGCCGAATTAGAAAAAACCCAAGGCGTAACGGCGCTGCCCGTTAGCCAACAAAACCCCGAGCAAATTCGCCAACTCTTGCAAGTATGCGAATCGCTCGCACCCGAAAAAAATTCATCTATCCACCCTGCCCGCGCAATGATTATGGGAATTCCCAACGTGGGGAAATCTACACTCATTAATACGCTCGTGGGTCGCGTAGTCGCAAAAACCGGCAACGAAGCGGGCATCACCAAATCGCAACAAAAAATAAAATTGGATAACGGGTTTTTATTAACGGATACGCCGGGGTTCTTGTGGCCAAAATTAACGCCACCTTCCTGCGGTTATCGTTTAGCGATCACCGGTGCAATTAAAGACACGGTATTTGATTATGCAGATATCGCACTTTACGCCTCTGAGTATTTATTAAAAGCCTACCCAGAAGCCTTAAAAACCCGCTACAAATTAGAAACACTTCCCACAAGCGATATTGAATTATTAGAAGCGATTGGCGTAAAACGCGGCTGCACCAGCAAAGGTGGCGGCGTGGATATTCAAAAGGTATCGTCGTTGCTAATTACTGAACTGCGCGCTGGCTTACTCGGCAGAATTACCTTTGAAACGCCGGAGATGACAACACAAGAAGTCATTGATGCAACACTTGCTGATGAAATTAAAGCGAAGGAAAAAGAAGAGGCTGACAAAATTCGTCGGTTGAAAACGCGGAAAAATCGTCGCTAAGAATGAACACGGAACTGTATTTACTCAATGCAGTTCCGGCTGTTCAATCAATTCGTAGCGTTTCAATTTGTACCTTTTAAAACACCACGCACATAATTGACCAACTCATCACTTCCCAAATTAGCCGGAAGAGATGCAGGCAAGGTGCGTGTATGCCAGAGCACCTCCCAATCCAGATGTTCGCCGGGCGCTAGCTTCGTCATCACTCCCTGCTGATCAATTTCCCAAAAGGTTTTTTCAACATTCGCAAATAATTCTATTTCACCTTCACCTGAAACAATGAGCTCAACAGGTACATCAGCGAATTCTTTGACCAACAACTTTCCTGCATTCGCGTAGGCAATCCAACCCTCTTTACCATCAGTCATCAACTTGTGGTGGTTCCGAGTGAGCTTGGTTACATCATAGTTAGCCCAAGTAATATCACCTACGTGTTCAACGGCCAAAGGATAAAAAATACCGCTGGTACTTTCAGTATTTCCCTGAGGAAAAAACGCCATGCCAGTTGGACCAAAACGCGTTACTTCCCAACCGGCCACATTTTTTTCGACTGTTGAATGGTTATAGATTGAATAGAGTATACTGATACATTGCCGTTCAGGATTGACACCATAACTTTTAATAAATTGATAGCCCGTAACAGGATCAATCTTACTGGTGAAAACAATTCGGTTATCGGCAAGGCTAACCTTATAAGGCGCACTGTCCAAAATTTCTATAGGCGGCCAACTCCATTCGCTTTGCGGGCTGGACCAAAACACACTACCCCAAATCAAATTGTTGGTTTTATCGGCGGTGAGAAGCATTTCCGCACCATCAATTTTTAACGAGCTAATACGGCCCGCAATATTAGCGCTAATTTCAAGCCGAGTTTGCCCTTGAGTAATGGTGTATAAATTACCCTTTTGAGTGACGAATGCGGGGAGATTGTTTGAGCCGAGGCTATTATTACGACTGTCGCACGCAACTAGGATGCAACTTAAAGCCGATAATAGGATTACTCTACAGAATAACGTCATTTAACCCTCAAAAACTAAAAACTCTGGCTGCACAGCTAGTATGCAAGAACCTAGGAAAACGACTAGTTTACCGAGATTTGTCATACATAACTATTTTTGACCGTCCGAAATCTAGTAAAGCAACGTAAATAATTTGCGTTGAAACTCAATCGCGAGTGCATCACCTTTACCTAAGGCAGCCAAAATATCCATAAACGTCTTTTTTGCAGCACCTTCGGCGAAATTACGATCCTTACGCATAATCCCCATCAACAACTCTAAAGCTGGGCGATAAGCATCTTCTGAGTTGTACTGAATCGCCAATTGATAGGCAATCTGCAAATTATCGGGGTCATTGGTGTGGGCAGATTCAAGTGCTACCAACTCTGGTGTTTTGGCAGCCTGTTTTTTAAGTGCGACTTGCGCTACTAATTGTTCGTAATGCCCATCCTGATCTTTCATTTTTATGGTCGCTAAAATCGCTTCGGCATTGTCGATACGATTCAATTCCAAATGGCATTGCGCCATTAAACAGGCGATAGCGGCATCGTGTTTTGAATCTTCATAAGCTTGGCGCAACAGCGGCAAAGCTGCATTAAAATCGCCCGCCATAATGAATGCTTGCGCTTCATTCACAAACTTCTCCCACGGCTTAGGCAGATATTTCTCCAGCAACTCACGAACTTCTTTTTCAGGTAAGGCACCAGCAAAACCATCGATAGGTTGGCCGTCTTTCATCAAGATCACCGTGGGCAAACTGCGCACGCCGAATTGCGATGAAATCATGCCCATCTCATCCGCATTCACTTTCGCCAATAAAAAAGCGCCGGCGTATTCGTTGGCAAGTTTCTCTAAAATAGGCATCAAGCTTTTACAGGGCGCACACCAATCCGCCCAAAAATCAATCAATACTGGGCGAGTAAAAGATTCATCCACCAAAAGTTGTTTGGCGTTCTCAAGATTAATTTCAACGATATTCATCAGAGCGATTCCATATCCAATAAAGTAACCGCGACATTATCGGTCGCATTTGAAACATAGGCGATAGTTTCAGTAATGGTGACTGTTAGGTTCATGGTCTTATCCGCTAGGGCACACAGTACTTGCAGTTCATCGGCATCGAAATAGTTGATGGTGACTTTCGGCAAGGCAGTAATCGCTGCCGCATTGGTTTTCCACCACACATCTAAACCGCGACCATAGCTAAATACTTTGACTGCGGTTGATTGGCTGGAACCTTTTTTCAAGCGATCTGGCGAAGGTTGGCCTACCTCAATCCACTCCAAAATAGTGCCGTTGTCGTGCTTCAACCAAAGTTCAGGATCTTCTGGCGATGAGAGACCGCGCGCAAACGTTAAATTCTCCGCAGCGCGATAACAAAAGGCTAGAATGCGCACCATCATGCGTTCGATAGTTTCCGATGGGTGCAGCGCGATAGTGAGGTTGTAATCGCCATAAACATTGGTATCCATATTGGATAGCGTAAGGTTTAACTTATGAATAGTTGGCTTTTCTGCCACAATTTTTCTCTCTTAATATGACTGATGCTTCATGACTGATACTTCTTTCGACGTACCGCAAAAATACGAATTTACCGTAACCAAACCGGAGCAAACTGCACTGGATTTATTAGCGGAAGGTACCGGCCTTTCCAAGCAGCGCATTAAAGATGCGATGAACAAAGGCGCGGTATGGTGGACACTCAAAGGCAAAACCCTGCGTTTGCGCCGCGCCACCAAATTGTTATTTAAAGGCTCAAAAATTCAATTCTTTTACGACGAACAAGTGCTCGCACGCAAACCCGAAACTGCACATTTAATACATGATGCAGTCGCCTACAGCATTTGGTACAAACCCGCCGGCATGTTGGCACAAGGCTCCCAATGGGGCGACCACTGTAGCATTTTACGTTGGGTTGAAGTGAATGGCCAATCGCTCTTGGGCAGCCAGCGCGACTGCTTTTTAGTACATCGCTTGGATG
>DAOORH010000164.1:0-7309 GCA_035389145.1 Cellvibrio sp. | reverse complement strand
CTTTTTAAACCACTCACTTCGGTTTCACCGAGTTTTACGCTGCCAGACGCGCTAGGTATTACCCCCATTAACGATTTCATCAAGGTGGTTTTCCCCATGCCATTTCGACCCATGATGGCAACAATTTCATTAGGTTGAACGGTAAAGTTTAAGCCATGTAAAACTTCACTTTGGCCATAACAGACGCGGTAATCAGAGACTGCTAACATAAATAGTTCCTCAATAAATCATGATTAGGTGATTGGCTTAATGCCCTAAATACACCTCAATCACGTTAGGGTCGGCTTTCACTTTGTCGATAGAACCTTCAGCAAGAATTTTCCCTTGATGCAACACCGTTACTCGGTCTGCAATTTTGGCAACAAACTGCATATCATGTTCAATCACAATGACCGAGCGATCTTTAGTAATGCGCCGCAAAAGGTCTGCCGTTTGTTGCCGTTCGGCAACCGACATACCTGCAACAGGTTCATCGAGCATCAGCAATTCCGGGTCTTGAATAAGCAACATGCCAATTTCCAACCATTGCTTTTGCCCGTGACTTAAAAGCTCCGCTTGTTTATCCAAAAATTCCGTGAGGAAAATCATGTCGGCAATTTCATGAACTTTATTAATCACTTCTGCATCGCGCTTAAAGGCAAGCGCGCCAAATACTGAGCGACCACGCGGAAAAGAAATTTCCAAGTTTTCAAACACACTCAGGTCGCCATAGATTGAAGGTGTTTGAAACTTTCTGCCGACACCCGCTTTCACTATGTCGTGCTCCTTCATAGTGGTTAGCTCTTTATTGCGAAACTTAATTGAGCCT
The DNA here is from genome assembly GCA_035389145.1 of Cellvibrio sp. Classification (GTDB taxonomy): domain Bacteria; phylum Pseudomonadota; class Gammaproteobacteria; order Pseudomonadales; family Cellvibrionaceae; genus Cellvibrio. The sequence goes on along the minus strand of DAOORH010000164.1, from coordinate 6,501 downwards.
TGCGTTGCTTTCGTACGGCCACAAATTAAATCCAACACTGTGGTTTTACCGGCGCCGTTGGGGCCTATAATCACGCGAATTTCGTGTTCATCCACATAGAAAGTCAAATCATTTACCGCTTTAAAGCCATCAAAAGAAACTGTGAGCCCTTCAACCGCTAACAAAAAATCTGTGTTGTTACTCATGGAGAACTCCTTGGGTTAAAGGCGATGCACTGTGGTTGCCGCTAGTCTCAACTTTTGTTGCAGGCTTGCTGGTCAGCGCTGTTACAGCTTCACTTTTCTCAGTAACCGGCCGCTCTTTTCGATCTTTAAGATCGGCAACCCACTGATTAATTTTTGGCGAAACATAAGTTGTGTATAAACCTGCCAAACCATTAGGAAAGGCCATAACCACAGCGATAAATAAACCACCCAGCGCAAATAACCAGAGTTCAGGAAAACTTTCTGACAAGCTGGATTTTGCCCAATTCACCAAAAGCGCACCGTAAACCGCGCCTATGATAGACATGCGCCCACCCACCGCACAGAAAATTACCATTTCAATGGAGGGCACAATTCCCACCAAGGTTGGCGACATAAATCCAACCTGTAAGGTGAACATTGCTCCGCCAATCGCAGCAAACACGGCACCCAAACAAAACACAAATATTTTAAAGTTGGAAACATCGTAACCAGAAAACCGTACTCGATCTTCCTTATCGCGCATGGCGACCAGCAAACGACCAAATTTACTTTTACGCACAAACTGGGCGACAAACAAACACAAGAACAACATACCCACGCATACAAAATAGAGAATATATTTTGCGGAATCGGAACGAATATCCCAGCCCAAGAGCGTGCGCAAATCTGTCATACCATTTACACCACCGGTATAGCCTTGTTGACCGATAATTAAAATAGTGAGAATGGCTGCAATGGCCTGTGTAATAATCGCAAAGTAAACACCGCCTACGCGCCGCTTAAACATTGCCGCGCCTACTAGATAGGCGATGATGGCCGGGATGATTAAAATGGCTGCAATCGTAAATGGAAAACTGTAAAAAGGTTTCCAAAAAAATGGCAGCGCCGTTATCTGATTCCAATCCATAAAATCAGGAATACCCGGAGTGGATTGAATTTTCGTGGTAATGGGATCAGATGCTTCCAATTTCAGAAACATTGCCATTAAATAACCACCTAACCCAAAAAACACGCCCTGCCCTAAACTTAAAATGCCACCGTAGCCCCAGCACAAGACTAAGCCTATGGCGACAAATGCGTAAGTCAAATATTTACCCATTAAATTTAAGCGGAAAATATCCAGCGATAAAGGCAGCACCACGACTAATAAAACTGCCAGTACCACGAAACCGGAAATTTCTTTTTTGGGGAACAGCGATGCTAAGCCTTGATAAGACATGATGTACTCCTCAACGACGAACTTTCAGCGTGAACAAACCTTGTGGGCGCAACATTAAGATGAACACCACAAACAGGAGCGTTAATACTTTGGCCATGGAACCACTCATAAAAAATTCCATAGTGGATTGCGCTTGCGAAATAGTGAATGCAGAAGCAATTGTGCCTAACAAACTCGTCGCTCCGCCAAATACAACCACTAAGAAAGTATCCACAATATAAAGTTGGCCAGAGGTTGGCCCAGTGGAACCGATCATAGTGAATGCACTACCTGCAACACCGGCAATACCGCAACCCAGCGCGAAGGTAATACGGTCTACTTTTGCCGTATTAATTCCCACTGCACCGGCCATGGGGCGATTCTGCACAACCGCACGCACTTGCGTTCCCCAACGCGAGCGATACATTAAAATACCGACTGCTGTTGAAATACCCAGCGCCAAACACATCACAAATAATCCGTTGATGGGCAGCTCGATGGTTTCGCTCACTTTTACTGAACCCATTAGCCAATCCGGCAAGGTCACACCCACTTCGCGCGCGCCAAACACGCTGCGATAGGTTTGCTGCAAAATTAAACTTAAACCCCAAGTCGCCAACAAAGTGTCTAGCGGGCGATTGTAGAGATGCCGAATTATTCCCCACTCGACTAAAGCGCCGAGCGCGCCTGCGGCAATGAAGGCGAGCACCATCGCGAGAATAAAATACAAACTGAATAAACTCGGTAGGTAGGTTTCAAAAACATGTGAGGTTAAATAAGTAACGTAAGCACCGAGAATCATAAATTCACCGTGTGCCATATTGATCACGCCCATTTGCCCAAAAATAATGGCCAGCCCAAGCGCCATTAATACAAATACCGAAAACAAAATTAAACCCGCAACGCCTTGCATGGCGAAGATGGAGAGTAAATCGGAGGTGCTATATTCAGCGAACATTGCGTAATCCTCTTTAATTGTGGAAGCCGTGCTAAAAAAATCGCTAGAAATTTTTGATTAACTATTTACCGCGTTGAAACAAGAAGAGCCACTCAGGGAAAGTGGCTCTTCTCACTGACTTATTGATAACCTTTAGGGAATGGATCCGGCTCAATCAAATCTTTTGTTTCAAACACCACATCGTATTGACCATCAGGACGTGCATGACCTATACGTGTTTTAGACCAGAGGTGATGATTAGGATGAATTTTCACATAGCCTTCGGGTGCAGTAGTCAACTCAATACCGGGTGACGCTGCGCGCACTTTATCGATATCAAATGAGCCCGCTTTTTCGACCGCTGCTTTCCACAACCATGGGCCAAGGTAAGCTGCTTGAGTTACATCGCCGATTACTACGTCTTTACCCCAACGCGCTTTAAACGCTGCAACAAATTTCTTGTTGTTGTCGTTGGTTAAGCTTTGGAAATATTTCATAGACGCATAGGCACCCTGCATATTTTCACCGCCGATACCGAGAACTTCGTCTTCAGTTACAGAGATGGTCAATACCAGTGGTTTCTCTTTGGTCATATCAATACCCGCCGCTTTCAATTGTTTGTAGAAGGCTACGTTAGAGCCGCCTACCACAATGGCGTAAATGACATCGGGTTTAGTGAGTTTGATTTTGTTGATCACAGAGTTAAATTGCGTGTGGCCAAGTGGATAATATTCTTCACCCACCACCTTCAAGCCCAGCTTTTCAATGTGCTTGCGGGCAATTTTGTTGGATGTGCGCGGCCAAATATAATCTGAACCGAGCAAGTAAAACGATTTGGCACCTTTGGTTTTTGTTACCCAATCGATACCCGCAATAATTTGTTGGGTAGCTTCTTGGCCGGTGTAAATCACGTTTTTCGATTGTTCCAATCCTTCATAAAAGGTTGGGTAGTAGAGCATGCCGTTGTATTGTTCAAAAATTGGCAACACCGCTTTACGCGAGGCGGATGTCCAGCAACCAAACACTGCTGCTGCTTTATCGTTTACCAATAATTTTTTGGATTTCTCCGCAAAGGTTGGCCAATCACTCGCGCCGTCTTCTTGAATAAATTCAATCTTGCGGCCAAGCACACCACCCATTGCATTAATCTGCTCAATAGCGAGTTTCTCAGCTTGCACTGAACCCGTCTCACTAATGGCCATGGTGCCGGTTACTGAGTGAAGAATACCTACCTTCACGGTTTTGTCTGTTACTGCAAGGCCAGTGGTATTCACATCAGCCGCATGCACAGTGCTAAATGCAAATGAGGCAGCCAAGGTGAATAAACAGGTTTTCCAGCTAAGCGCCTTCGCTGTTTTGGCGAGCGTTTGTTTTTGCTCGCCGTCAAAAAATAATGTCTTCATGGTCTATCCTCAAATTAAATTTTTCAGGCTTGATTAAGTGCTCGAATAAATTCTTGCGGAGCAAATAATTTCGAATGAAATGATCTTTGCCCACAGCCCGCAATCTACGCACATAGCCCTACCAAACCCATTCGATAAATAGCGCAGACCACTACGTCATTTAACGCATAGCACCCAGTAACGTGATTCCGTATTTTTCAATGAAGTAATAGAGAGGGAAGAGCAACATTTAGGCTCATATTTGATGTGGTACGGGAATTGAAGAGCATTAATAAACGTCACTCATCCCGCAAAAAATTATGAGATATGTTTCATTTTGCGTGGCTTTCAAACAACTGCAGATTCTTTAGCTCAATAGCTGCACCAGATAAGCGCGCAAATACTTATGGATGCTCCATCAACAAACAAAAGTTACTCAACAGATAGAACCAACAACAGGCACGGCATGACAGCTAAACAACATATCTTTCGCGTTAGGCGCAACTACAACCAGTGGGTTGCCAACCAAACACTGGAAGACTATGCGCTGCGTTTCACCGCCAAGAGCGCACGCCGCTGGAGTAATGCGCGAGTTGCGACTACTGCATTGGGGGCTATTTCATTTCTCGCATTAGAAGCGATTGGCGGTGCGATAACCTTGCACTATGGTTTCAGTAATTCGATTGCCGCAATTTGCGCTGTAAGTTTAATTATTTTTTTAACCGCAATTCCTATCAGCTATTACGCTGCTAAGTATGGTGTAGATATTGATCTGCTTACGCGCGGTGCTGGCTTTGGTTACATTGGGTCCACCATTACATCGCTTATCTATGCCTCTTTTACGTTTATTTTTTTTGCACTCGAAGCGGCCATTATGGCTATGGCGCTGGAGTTACTCTTTAATATCCCGCTTGCATGGGGTTATCTATTAAGTTCGATTGCGATTATTCCGTTGGTGACTCATGGCATTACTGTGATAAGTCGCTTTCAACTGTGGAGTCAACCGCTGTGGATTATTCTGCAATTAACTCCCTTTGTTTTTATTATCTACACCGATGCCAAAGCAGTGGAAAATTGGACAAGCTTTGCTGGCAATTTACAAACGGCAGATACCCAACACGGCGTCAGTATTTTGTTTTTTGGTGCAGCGTCAGCTGTAGTGTTTTCATTGATTGCCCAAATTGGTGAGCAAGTCGATTTTCTGCGCTTTTTACCACCCGCTAAAAAAGGTAAGGAGTGGCGCTGGTGGGCCGCACTTATTGCGGGCGGCCCAGGTTGGATTGTAATTGGCGCAATAAAAATTATGGCGGGTTCTTTTCTCGCGGTACTCGCACTTAACCACAATGTACCCAGCAATGAAGCTGCAGACCCAACTCGCATGTACATGGTTGCCTTTGGCTACTTAACACACTCACCACAAGTGGCGCTCGCGTTTGCAGGTATTTTCGTAATTCTCAGCCAATTAAAAATCAACGTCACCAATGCCTATGCGGGTTCAATCGCGTGGTCAAATTTCTTTTCACGCTTAACCCACAGCCACCCCGGCCGCGTGGTCTGGTTAGTATTTAATGTGGCCATTGCATTGTTGTTAATGGAGCTAGGCGTTTATCGCGCACTTGAACAAACCTTAGGATTTTACGGCATTGTCGCCGTTGCTTGGCTAGGCGCATTAGTCGCCGATTTAGTGATTAATAAACCCCTGGGCTTAAGCCCGAAACATATCGAATTTAAACGCGCGCATCTTTACGATATTAATCCTGTTGGCTTCGGTGCAATGTTGCTTGCCTCTATTATCGGCATTATTTGTCATACAGGATTATTGGGCGAAATAGCCCAAGCACTTTCACACTTTATTGCTCTTGCATGCGCATTAATTAGTGCGCCCATTATCGCGTGGATAACCAAGGGCCGCTATTATCTAGCGCGCCCCAGCCTTGCAGCAGAGACCGTTTATTTTAGTGATTTACATGAGCATAAACACAATGCCTACAGCACTGTGACCTGCTGCATTTGCGAGCACAAATTTGAACATGAGGATATGACCTATTGCCCCGCCTACGCTGGCGATATCTGTTCGTTGTGTTGCTCTCTGGATGCACGCTGTCACGATTACTGTAAACCCGGCGCAAATTACCGCGAGCAGTTGCAGCAATTTTTCACGTTATTTTTACCACAAGCCATTACCTCAAAAATTAATTCACAAGTTGGGCAATTTTTGGGATTGGTGATTTTAATCAATGGCCTTTCCGCAATACTGCTTTCGTTAATTTATTTTCAAACGCCTATTCACGACAGCAATACCGCACTCCTATTAGAAAACACCTTGTGGAAAGTATTTTTCTTATTGGTCATTATTACCGGTGTGGTGAGTTGGCTATTTGTATTAGCGCACGAAAGCCGCCATGTCGCACAAGAAGAATCCCAGCGCCAAACCCGTTTATTAATGGAAGAAATAGAAGCGCATGAACGTACTGACAAAGCCTTACAACTTGCCAAAGAACAAGCAGAAGCCGCAAACCAAGCAAAAAGCCGCTATTTAACCGGCATTAGCCACGAGCTGCGCTCACCGCTCAATGCGGTGTTAGGTTATGCACAATTATTAGAGAAAGACCCAGACATGCCTGCACATCGTAGAGATGCCTTGGGTGTTATACGCCGCAGCAGCGAACACCTTGCTGATTTAATTGAAGGACTTTTGGATATTTCCAAAATAGAAGCAGGCCGTTTTGATTTACACAAAGACCAAGTTCGCCTGCCCATACTTATGGATCAGCTTGTTAATATGTTTCGCATACAGGC
>DAOORH010000163.1:0-7339 GCA_035389145.1 Cellvibrio sp. | reverse complement strand
AAACCGTAAAATATTTTAATAACGAGCAATACGAAGCAGACACCTACGATAAGTTTCTCGCCAATTGGGAAACTGCAAAGCTAAAAAATCGCATGACCTTGTTAACCCTTAACTCCGGACAGGCATTTATTATTGCAGCAGCGATGACAGTAATGATGATTATGGCGGCCAATAGCGTGCTCGCCAAAGAGATGACCATTGGCGATTTGGCGATGATTAATACCTATATGATTCAATTGTTTATTCCGCTCAACTTTTTAGGTTTCGTGTATCGCGAAATTCGCCGTTCCTTAACCGATATTGAAAATATGTTGGCGCTGCTAAAACGCCCAGCGAAAATTCTGGATGCGCCTGTTGCAAAAGATTTAAAAGTCACCAGCGGTAATATTGTTTGGCGAGACGTGGATTTTGCCTATAACCCCGAGCGGAAAATTTTACACAAGCTAAACCTCACAATTGATGCAGGGACTAGGGTTGCAGTTGTAGGCTCATCGGGTGCGGGCAAAAGTACACTCGCGCGTTTGCTCTATCGCTTCTATGACATTAACAGCGGCAGCATTGACATTGATGGGCAAAATATTCAGCAAGTCACGCAAGATTCTTTGCGCCGCGCCATTGCCATAGTTCCGCAAGATACAGTACTTTTTAATAGCAGCATTCGCGACAATATCGCCTATGGAAACCCGCTGGCAAATGATGCAGAAATTGATCGCGCAATTAAAATGGCACACTTGGAAGCCTTCATTGCAAGTTTGCCACAGGGCGATAAAACGCTAGTGGGCGAGCGTGGGCTGAAAGTATCCGGCGGTGAAAAGCAGCGCATTGCTATTGCACGAGTGTTGTTAAAGAACTCGCCGATTCTCATTTTTGACGAAGCAACCTCGGCACTGGACTCTCATTCAGAAGCGGCCATTGTGGAGGCTATGCGCGAAGTTGCAGCAGGTAGAACCACTCTAGTGATTGCGCATAGGCTATCGACTATTGTGGATGCCGATAAAATCATCGTGCTGGATAATGGCAGTGTGATTGAACAAGGGAGTCATAATCAATTGCTGGAGTTACAAGGCCGCTATGCGCAAATGTGGGCCATGCAGTTACAAGAAGAATAAAAAATCAGTTCCAAAAAAGCGCACAAGCTGATGTAGTTTGCACCAACTAATGAATGCTTGTGCGTTTAAATATCATATCAATTGCTCATTGCCGCTTTAATCAATCAATTCCTGCCTCTTTTTGTTTCAAAATTGCCCTGTTGGTCTGCTTTTCAATATGTGGCATGACTTTCGCTATATCGCACCTACCAGATTAATTTCTCACATCGTAAAAATTACTAACACAAAGTGCGTATGGCACAGGTGATCTATGGCGAAGCTTTCTTCTGAAAAATTGGATACTAGCGAAAGGAGTTCTAAAGACGGATTTAAGCAGGGCGAAAAATATGGCAATAAAGATGGCGAAAAGTATGGCAGTAAATACGGAAAGTACCGTGGCATTTTAATGTCGGTCGCACTTTTTATTTTGCTCGATGCCTCCGTAATGATTTTAAACTTCTACGTGTCCTTCGAAATTTCTGCGGATGCGATTGGTATTAACCTCGCAGGCCGTCAACGTATGTTAAGTCAACGTACGGCAAAAACGCTTTATACAATACACAGTGAAACCAGCGATTCAAAAGCCTTTCAAGATGCAGTAACCGAATTAACAAACACTAAAAACTTATTTGATGGAACCTTGACTGCCTTTACTCGCGGTGGTGAAGTTCAGGGCGCTAACAAAGAATTAGTCGTCTTGCCGAAAGTTAGCTCATTGGAGGGGCAAAATACCCTGAGATCTGCGGCAGAAATCTGGTTTGACTACAAGCTGAGTGTGGATGCCTTATTGGCTGATATTAAAGAAGGCAAAGACTTTAATAAAAGTTTAGACAAAGCCCTAGTACAAGCCAAAACAAAAAATCTTTTGTTGTTAGGCCATATGAATGATTTAACCGTTAACTTGGAAAATGTGGCCTCATCTAAAGCATCGCGGTTGCGTATTATTCAAACCGTGGGTATTAGCTTAGCCATTATTAACTTCTTGTTCATTATGTTGCACTTTTTGCGTCAATTGCGTGATAGCGATTTGGTACTAGAGAAAGCGCGTAAAGAAACCACCGAGATTTTACAAACGGTAAATGAAGGTTTGTTTCTGGTGGATGAGAATATGCTGATAGGGAATCAGCACTCCAAACACCTAATTGATATTCTAGGTATCGCGGATATTGCGGGGCAAAACTTTCAACACCTGCTAGAAAATATGATCAGCGAAAAGGATGCTGAAACGACGCGCGGCTTTATTGAATTGCTATTTGATAAGAAAATTAAAGAAAAGCTTATCGGCGATTTGAACCCGCTCAACCTGATTGAAGTGAATATCGCACAGGCTAGTGGTGGTTTTCTCAATAAGCATTTGCAGTTTAGCTTTGCGCGTGCCCAACAGGATGGCGTTATCTCTCATGTGCTGGTGACTGTACAAGATGTCACTGAAAAAGTTCGCTTGGAAAAAGCCTTGGTAGAAAGCCGTAAAAATAGCGAATCGCAAATAGAATTGCTAACCAGCTTGTTGCATACCCATCCATCACTGCTACAAGAATTTATTACCAACAGCTACAACTGCTATAACCGCATCAATAACATTTTGCGCCAGCCAGCAAAAACCACGCAATTAGTGAAAGAGAAAGCCGTTAGCATTTTTAGAGAAATCCACAATTTTAAAGGTGAAGCCGCTTCATTAAAATTGGAATACTTTGAAAATCAAGCCCACGCCATTGAAGATACCTTGGCCGACTTACGCGGCAAAGTTGAGATTACCGGCAATGATTATTTGCCGCTCACGGTACAACTAGACAATCTTATTAGCTATACCCAACAAGTCCAACAGCTCACTGAAAAGCTAGCGCTCTTTGGGCATTACACCAACAAGGCATCCGCCCCAGCTTCTGAGAAAAAAATACTGGGTAATCGCCAGCAAGATGGTTGGAGTCATTTAGGGGATTTTGTACAAAACATGGCGCAGCGCAACGGCAAGCTGGTTAAGTTTGTCGCCAGCGGTTTGCGTGATATCGAGCTAGACCCAGATTACGCGCAGCAAGTAAAAGAAATTTGCGTGCAGTTGCTACGCAATGCAGTCACTCACGGTATAGAGGCGCCAGCAGACCGCGAACTAACTGAGAAGCCCATAGAAGGCCGCATTGATTTACGCTTAGCCAAACTCTCTGATGAAGAAATGGAAATTACCGTGATGGATGACGGCAATGGTTTGGACTACAGCGCCATTCGTGAAAAAGCGATTGAGTCTGGCCGCTGGGCTGAAGATGAAATTGATTCTTGGGGTAATAAACATTTGTTGGCGCTTATTTTCCACGAAGGTTTTTCAACCGCAAAAGAAGTTTCAAAAGATGCTGGTCGCGGTGTAGGTATGGAAGCGGTAATGAACCACGTACTTCAGCATCGCGGCAAAATTACTGTTTCCAGTCGTCGTGGCCGCCACTGCCGTTTCGTCATTACTCTACCGATTATTCCTGCGCGCGAAGGCATTGCGGCATAACACTGACTAAAAACAAAAAATGGAGAGAGCCTAATGCTGTCACTCATGATTGTGGACGATTCCAATATTATTCGTCGCAAAATTGAACGCTGTAATGATTCCGATAAATTTAATGTGGTTGCTTCTGCTTGTAATGGTGCTGAAGCCTTAGAGATTTTTCAAAAAGTTCGCCCGCAAGTGGTGACTATGGATTTAACCATGCCGGAAATGGATGGCATAGCCTGCATTCAACAGTTGGTGGCCATAGACCCTAATGTTCGTATTTTAGTGATTTCCGCTTTATCAGATAAAGCGACTGGCATTGAAGCCTTGAAGAAGGGTGCGCGTGGATTTTTGTGCAAACCTTTTAGCGAAGAACAATTGATAGAAGCGCTTACCGAATTAACCGAGGATTAAATGTCAGAACAAACCTTGCAAGTATTTATTGATGGCGTAGTGCGTTTTTTTGAACACACCAACGATAAAAACGTAAAAGTAGGTACGCCTTATTTGGTGGAAAACGAAACCCCAGCCGCTTATGACGTAACCGGCATTATCGGAATCTCCGGCCCCTATCGCGGTTGCGTTTACTTCACCGCACCGCGCATTTTACTCAAGCATCTTCTACTCAGTATTGGCGAAACTGAAACGACCAACGAGTATTTATTTGATTTGGTGGGCGAAGTCGCCAATACGATTTCTGGTAATGCGCGCAGCGCCTTTGGGCATGAGTTTATGATTTCGGTTCCCGCCATGATTGAAGGCGCGCCGGATCATATTCACTTACCCAAAAATATGCGCTCTTATGTTATTCCTATTTATTGGAAGGCTTACCACGCCGCGGTGGTGATTTGTTTGGAGTGTTAAAAACAAAAACACCCAACGATTTCGCGTTGGGTGTTTTGTAGAAAAAGAATTTCAATACGGATTTAAATTAATTAATGCTTTGGTACTGCTTGCGTGGTTTTATAGTCAGCCGCAAATTGTGTTAAGTAAGCTTGCCACTCTTCCGCCGATCTAATCTCTTTCGCTTTTTCCCAGCCATAACCCGCATAGTAAAATATCTTGCCGCGACTATCGGTATTGGCTATGTAAAGTGCATGGCTGGTGTCGAGAGTGCTTGCGTCGTAAGTGGTAACTGCTTGCACAATGTTTTTGGGATCCATAAAAATTCCTGTACCCAGACCAAAGCCATCCATTTTTTCCCATGTTGAAATCCAACCGGTTTTTTGATCAAAGCTAGCTACTGCATTGCCATCATGGGTAGTAACACCAACAGCGACTGGCAAGTTTTCAATAATTTTTCCATTCATTCTGAAGGTGGATTCTACGGCATACATGCGAGAACCCATTTTCAACATAATACGTTTTTCTTCAGTGTATTTATCGCCATTAATTGTCTTGTGATATGTCAGGGTGAATATCACATGCTGTGAGGTGCTTTCTTGTAGCGATGCACGCGTATAAGTTTCTAAGGGTTCACGCTTCCCGTTAATCCACAAAGCTGAACCGCCGCAACCGGCAGAGGCGCCAACATGGTAATTATCCAAGCCTTCGCCACGGTCTTCGTGATAAGAAATTTTTTGCGTTGCTTCTAAGTTGTACCATTTAGTAATAATGGGATACTTCACTCGCTTCAACCAGCAGTCTATTCCAGCGTCTTCCTTGCCATTGCGCAGAGCTGGGCCGTAGGCTCTAAATGCAACCAGATCATTTTCCCATGCGAAATCATCTTTGCGTTCTGGAACATAACGTGCGAATACACGAGGGCGTTTAGGATCATTAAGCATCTTGAGTTCTTTATCCAATGTTGCATTGGAAGATTTCATTCCAGCCTTTAGCTTTTTGGAATCAGCAATTTGCGCTGGTGCAACGCCGCCAACGAGTTTAAATATCTCTGAGCCCGCTGCTAAAAAAGCACCTGAACCATAAGTTTCGGTTTTATCGGGCCATGCCTGTCCAGGTGCCGCCCCTATGGGTTGCACGTACCCGAGCATGCCATCTTTGGTGATATGTGATGTGGCAGCGGCCCAACCTTTGAATGCTGCCTTGATATATTTTTCGTCTTTTAAGATGCCACGGTTAACACCCCACGCTAATCCGTAAGTAAAAAAGGATGTGCCGCTGGTTTCGGGGGTTGGAAAGTTTTCTGCATTCAATAAACTCATTGACCAATGCCCCTGCGGGGTTTGAATTTTCACAAGAGTGTCTGCCATTTTTAAATAGATTTTTAGTAAATAGGCATAGTCTACTGAGTCTTTTGGCAATTCATCCATCGTCAAAGTAAGGCCGGCGAAGACCCAACCATTGCCGCGTGCCCAGAACACTTTTTTATCGTTAACGCGTTTGGTTAAATAATTACTGTCGCGATAAAACAGACCTTCGTCTGCATCGTATAAATGATCAACAGTGGCTTTAACTTCAGCCATCATCCATTTGTTATAGCGTTCATCGCCAGTAATTTTTCCAAGTTTTGCCCACACGGGCGGCGCCATAAAAAGGGCATCACACCAAGTCCAGCGTTCAAAGTGAATATAATTATCAATAGAAATAGGCTCTTCACTTGGGTGAGCCATTACATACTCCAAACTAGCTTTGGTCGGTTCTAACATTCGCTGCTCGCCATAATGACGATAGAGTTCAATATACAGCTGCCCAACGGTATGGTCGTCTGCCATATAGGTGCGATCATGGAGTTTAAATTGCGTTTTTTCTCCAAGGCTTTTTGCCCATTCGAGGTAGCGCTTATCGCCCGTAACACTAATCCACTTCATGAGCCCCACATAAAATGCTCCGTTAGTCCAATCGCGAATATCATGCGGCTCTGGGTAATTACTAAATTTATTGCGAAAGTGTTCAATCTGCCAATCCGCCACACCTTGCATGGCTAGCGCGACTTCTTCAGGCTTAGGTTTTTCTTGCGCTACGGCATAGCCTGCAGTAATCGACATAAATATAAATAAAACGAAAGATTTAATATGCATTATTTTTTCTCCAGTTATGCGAGTTTAGCGGCAGTTTATTTATATTTAGGTAATTAGCTTGGTGTTTTAACATCTCGCATTTTCCCTAGCGCTTTTTTGAATTCAATTTTTAGTCATCGGAATAGCGAAATCAAGCTATCTCGATGGCTGTACTGGGACATTATTTTTTGCTAACCCACATTTTTATTTCCGCACGAAATACTTCAACCGCGTCTTTATTGGTGAGCGATACATTGACTATCGCCTCATAGCCTTCTGTTGCAACATAAAATTCGCAAGCGGGTGTTGCTCTTGCAGTAATTTTACCAAAGGCTTTTTGTAGGTATTTCACATTCATTTCTTTTGGAATCCAGCGCATACCATCGGGAATGCTTACATCTGTCATCAAACCAGCACAAAGCTCAGCGAGATTACACAGCGCTATGGCATGAACGCTGCCAATATGATTTTGGATTCCCCTTCTTTGTGTGATGCTCCCTTCACAAAGATTCTGCTCAAGCACTGAAATACGCGGTGATACAGTCGAAAAATAAGGTGCTTTAAAGCAGAGTATTTTAGAAAACAACCAACGACTAAAAGCGGTTTTATGAAGCTTTTTCCAGAATTTAAATGCGGTTGTGTTGGTTGCCATGTGCGTATCTCCTTTTATGTATTTTTCTAAAACGTCTCCACAAACAACTGCTCTACTTTCTCTCTTGCCCAAGGTGTTTTTCGCAAAAACTTTAAGCTGGATTTAACACTGGGGTCTTCTTTAAAGCAGCGGATATTGATGCGCTTGCCTAATTCTTCCCAACCGT
>DAOORH010000162.1:5520-7354 GCA_035389145.1 Cellvibrio sp. | reverse complement strand
TTTTTTCAGCAAGTGCAAGGGTCAAATTAAATGGGAAGTTTGGTGCGCTGTTATCCACAGCAAAGCCAACACTGCCCCCGCAACGGTAAATATGCCTGCTTTTTGCAGCTTATAAGTCCGATACCAGCCTCAAAAATCTTAACCCGATGTCGCGGAGGGCAACATCAGTGGTAATTCTGTGTTTTGCATGGCCGTTATCAGGCTATCGCGCGCATTATTCCGCTTTCCCTCCCTCATTCGTTTACTGAATTGAGGAATTATCATGTCTTTCAAATCCTTTGCATTAAGCCCGCTTAGTGCTGCCTTGTTCTCTATTGCTCTTGCGCAAACGGCTTATGCCGCAGATGAAAAAATCGAAACGGTTTATATCAGTGCTACCCGCAGTGAAACTGCACAAGTGCCTGTAGCCACACAAATCAATGTCATTGATGCAGAAGAAATTCGTTTGAGTGGCGCGAGTAGCTTAACGGAAGTGTTGCGCCTGCAAGGCGGCATTCAAATTCAAGATACAGATGGCAGTGGCAGCCGAAACGTGAGCGTTTCTATGCGCGGTTTTGCCGCTAACGCGTCTAATAACATTTTAATCTTGGTCGATGGCCGCAAATTAAATAACCCAAGTCTCTCTGGCCCGGCATTAAATACCGTTGCGCTCAAGGATATTGAACGTGTCGAAATTATTGAGGGTAGTGCTGGTGTTTTGTACGGCGATCAGGCTGTGGGTGGTGTGATCAATGTGGTTATGCGCAAAGCCAAAGAAGGTGAGTTTAATGGTAGCGTGAGTGCGCTACGCGGTTCGCACGATTTGGAGAATTACACGGCTAATCTGAACCAAGCTTTTTCCAATGGCTTGAACTACAACATTAGCGCACAAAAACGACTAACTGATAATTACCGCGATAACAATAATTCCGAAGCGACCAATGTACTAGGCAATATAGGTTTTAATTTCGATGCTGGCCGAGTATTTGTTGAACAGCAAAAAATTAATGATGATTTGCGAATTCCTGGTGCTTTATTTTTATCGGAAGCCGCAGTTAATCCACGCCAAAGCCTTAAGCCCAATGATTTTTCTAATCAAGATACTGATATAAAACGTGCAGGCGGCGAATTTAGTTTTCTAGAAAATTGGAAACTTTTGGGTGAGTATTCAGATCGCGATGAGTCAGGTTATGCACTTTTTGATGACTATGTTAAAACAGACGGTTATTACCCCTATGTATCTGCCTATGGCATGCGTGTGAAAAATATTACGCCGCGCGTTGTGGGTAATATAGCCACTGCAGCGGGTAATACAATTGTGACTGTGGGTTATGATCAAGTGGATGCAGATTATAAAACCAAAGACGGTTATACCGATATTAGCCAAGCTCAAGATGCTGTTTATGCGCAAGTGATTTATCCAATCACAAAGGCTTTTGCCGCAACGCTCGGCGTGCGTCATGCTAATGTTGATGACACCAATCATGGTCTGAAAAACGCCCACAAAGATTCTGTGAATGCAGGTGAGCTTGGTTTTAGCTATCAATTAACGCCGGAGTGGAGAGCCTTCGCGCGCGTTGCAGATGGTTTCCGTTTCGCGAATGCAGATGAAAATGGCTATAAATTGCCGAACGTCGATTTCTTGGAAGTACAAACCAGCAACTCACAAGAAGCAGGTGTGGCGTGGGCTGGCGAAGTCGCCAATGTAAAATACAGCCTGTTCAATATGACCATAGATAACGAAATTATGTATGATCCAATGGCGGGTGCTTATGGTGCAAATATCAATTTGCCACAATCAGAGCGCCAAGGCTTTTTGTTTGATGGTGATGTGCAGTTGAGTGACCAGATTGGT
>DAOORH010000162.1:0-5420 GCA_035389145.1 Cellvibrio sp. | reverse complement strand
AAAAGCAGTTCTGGTTTCGGTACTGCATTGCGCTGCTTGGGGCATGGGTACAAAGTTGCCATTGTGCAATTTATAAAAGGCACTTGGGAATGCGGTGAAAAGAACTATTTAACAGAAAGTTTATTCCGTGGTGAAAACGCTAAGCTGGAATATTTCACGATGGATACCGGCTTTACGTGGGAAACACAAAATGCTGAAAAGGATAAAGCCGCAGCAGAAAAAGTGTGGGCTGAATGTGAGCATGTATTTAGTGATCCCGATGTGCATTTGGTATTGCTCGATGAATTAACATACATGCTGAACTATAAATATCTGGACAAAGAAAAAGTGCTGGCGGCTATTCAACATCGCCCCATTACCCAAAATGTGATTATCACAGGTCGCGGCGCCAAAAAATATTTAGAAGATTTGGCAGATACCTTTAGTGAAGTAAAAGCGATTAAGCATGCGTTTAATAGCGGAATAAAAGCCCAAAAGGGAATCGAGTGGTAACCGAATCCATGTCAAAAACCATCATGATTCAGGGCACAACATCCGATGCGGGTAAAACTACCTTAGTCGCTGCGCTGTGCCGTATTCTAAAAAATCGCGGTGTATCGGTAGTCCCTTTTAAACCACAGAACATGGCATTGAATTCGGCAGTAACGGAAGATGGTGGTGAAATTGGCCGTGCGCAGGCTTTGCAAGCACAAGCAGCTGGTTTAAAACCACATACGGATATGAACCCCATTCTAATAAAGCCCACCAGTGACACCAAAGCGCAAATTATTGTTCATGGCAAAGCGGTGAATGATATGGATGCTGTGGTCTATCACGACTATAAACAGCACGCGATGAATGCGGTGCTGGAATCTTACCGCCGCTTACAGAATCAATATGATGTGATAGTGGTAGAGGGGGCAGGCAGCCCCGCTGAAATTAATTTGCGCGATCGTGATATTGCCAATATGGGTTTTGCGGAAGCGGTGGATTGCCCAGTCATTATTATTGCGGATATTGATCGCGGCGGGGTGTTTGCACATCTTGTCGGCACTTTGGATTTGCTGAGTGCATCCGAACAAAAGCGCGTAATAGGGTTTGTGATTAATCGCTTTCGCGGGGATTTAAGTTTATTGCAGTCCGGGCTGGATTGGTTGGAACAAAAAACCGGTAAGCCTGTACTTGGCGTAATCCCCTACGTGCAAGGTTTAAAGTTGGATGCAGAAGATTCCCTTGATAAAAAAGGTAGAAAAAATAGTCGTGCGAAAGTGCGTATTGCTGTTTTAGCGTTACCAAGAATCTCGAATCACAATGATTTTGATGCGTTACGCTTTAATCCCGAAATTGATTTCACTTGGGTGGGGCCAGAGCATGCAATACCTGCCGGCGATTTAATTATTATTCCCGGCAGTAAAAATGTATGCGCTGATTTACAGTTTTTGCGTGATCAAGGTTGGGATTCTGCCATCGCAAAACATTTGCGTTATGGCGGTAAATTAATGGGTGTGTGTGGCGGCTTTCAGATGCTGGGTGACGCTATAACTGATCCTCACGCCATCGAAAGCGCCATGGGTGAAATAAAAGGTTTGGGCTATTTTGCCATGAATACGATTCTGAAGCCTGAAAAAATATTGCGCCAGCAGAAAGGGTTTTTATGGGATAAGTCTACGCAAGTCGCGGGTTATGAAATTCATTGCGGTATTTCACATGGCGCGGCACTGAACAAGCCTACATGTTACTTTGAACAAGAGGGCGCTTTAGTGCACGACGGCGCTATAAGTGACGATAATCAAATTCTTGGAACCTATTTGCATGGTTTGTTTGATTCTGCAGACGCCACCCAAAAAATACTCAAGTGGGTAGGCGTTGAGTTGGATAGCCTTGTTGCCATGGATGAGTTGCGTGAACGGGAATTGGAGCGATTGGCCCGTGAGGTAGAAACTGTGTTAAATATGGATTGGTTGTGTCATTAATAGCGTTACACTACCACTCATTAATTGATTAGGTCTGGGGAACTAAGGATCACGATGGCCATGAAGCTATGTACCACAATACTATTATTTTGTTTCGCGTTAACCGCGCTTGCTCAAAGCGATGAGCCTAGTTTAGTGCTGGGTACCAATGTACTGCACAAACGAATTCAGCAAATAAATGAGCAAGCTCAGGGCGGTTCGGTTGAGCATGTGAAATGTATTTTGGACAAAATGCAAGTCAAACATCAGATTCGAGCATTGCCTTGGCGGCGTGCTCGTCAAGATGTTAATACCAGTGTCATTGAGGGTTTTTTTACCGCTGTTGCGATCGACGAAGCCAGTGATTATGCAACCTTTTCTGCGCCTTTGGTTTTGGAAAATTGGTACTGGTATTGGCGTAAAGATATGGCTGCTCCCGCGTCTTGGAAAGATCACTTCCAAGTCGGTGTGATTTTGGGCGGTCAGCAAGAAGCGATTTTAACCAATGAAGGTTTTAGTGATTTTGTAGCCGCTAACAACACAGAGCAGCTGATTAAGCTATTAATGAGTAAGCGAGTTGATGCGGTACTTTTGGATAAAGAGCAATTTGAATCAATGGCGGAAAAAATGCATCTAGCCGCGGGGAGCTACAACTCACGTTTTTTTCGCTATATGCCTTTAGGTGTTTATTTCGGTGCATCTTTTTTAAGTCAACATCCTGACTTTTTATCCGCCTTTAATAGCCGTATTACGAGTTGTTCTACGCAGGGTTTTGATTTGTCTCCAAGTGAGAAAGAAAACATTCGAAAAATTGTCGAGCCTTGGTTTCAGCGCGTTCGGACTAACAGTGAAATCATTGCCGCTACTATCGCGCAGAATGAAGCAAACAGAACAAAATCACTTAGTCAGCTCACTAAAATCGATGAGCAATGGCAAATGGCATTTAAGGTGGGTGATGTCAATTTCCCCAAGTCAATTGTGAATCAAGCTTTGTCGCAATCGCTTAAGCAGATTTCATTAGAATCTAAAGATTTGCTCTCAGAGATCATAGTGATGGATGAGCGGGGCTACAATGTGGCTATGTTGGATATGACTTCTGACTACTGGCAGGGTGATGAAGATAAGTTTTCACGAGTCTATGCAACTGCGACACAGACTCTGTATTTTGATCAAATTAAATATGACGCATCTTCTAAACGCTTTCAGGTTCAAGTGAGTGCGCCTTTGACGAATCCAAAAACTCAGAAGGCTATTGGAGCCATTACTCTGGGGTTGGATGTTGACAAGGCGCTTTCACTCGCGAATTAAACACATAATGGTGCTACTTGTTCAGCGTAACCACCATTAGGCTGCCTTCAAATTTTTTAGGTTCCAATGCATACCAAATCATAAAATCCGTTGGCCAACGTTTTTCACATTTGTCGATGAGTGCTAAAAATGGGCTGCGGCCCGGGTCTGCTAATACCAGTTTTTTTACGCCAGCTTGCGCTGCGCGTTTCAACATGGCGAGCCATTCATCGGCAAGTTCATCCCAAAAGCAAATGTCTCCGCCGACAATCACATCAAAGTTTTCCAAATCCTTTTTCTTCATGTCTTTCATGGCGCAGGTGAGCTTGGTAATTTGTACGTTATTTAAATCGGCCTGTGCATCCAAAAATGGAAATACGTCGGCATCTACATCCATCCCTGTTACCCTGCAGCCTTTGCTAGCAAAGAAGATAGACGTTGGTCCCCAGCCGCAACCCACGTCTAAAACTCGCATTTTTTTTGTGGGCGGATATTGTGTGAAATAATCCATCAATAAATAACTGGAATCCCAGTGACGATCACCATGAACACTAGGGGCCACAGTTTTTTTTATTTTTCTAATTTGTGGAGATTTTTCTTTGAAGAGCCAAATACCATAGGCACCGAGGGTATTTTTTTCGGGGGGAGCAATTAGTTCAGGCACAGTAATTCCTTCGTAAATTCTAGATTAAAAATATTGGGTAAAAAGTTTAATAAATATCGGGTACAAACATATCTTTAGGAACGGGCTGGCGTGCGTAGTCGTCGTGATATTCCCGCTCGGGCAAATCAATGCTTGGCCGTTTAATTTCTTCGTAGGGCATTTGATTTAGCAAATGATGAATGCAGTTCAAACGCGCTTTTTTCTTGTCTACCGCTTCAACTACCCACCAAGGTGCCTCAGGAATGTGAGTACGCTCCAACATAATTTCTTTCGCTTTGGTGTAGTGCTCCCAGCGCCTACGTGATTCCAAATCCATAGGGCTGAGCTTCCATTGTTTAAGTGGGTCGTGTATGCGACCAAGGAAACGCAAATTCTGCTCTTCGTCGGAAATCGAAAACCAATATTTAATGACTTGAATACCAGATCGAACCAACATTTTTTCAAATTCAGGAACGGAGCGAAAAAATTCTTCGTATTGCTCGTCGTTACAAAATCCCATGACTCGTTCAACGCCTGCGCGGTTGTACCAACTGCGGTCAAATAATACGATTTCACCCGCCGCGGGTAAGTGCGACACATAACGCTGAAAATACCATTGCGTGCGCTCGCGTTCATTGGGGGCAGGTAGTGCAGCCACACGGCAAATACGCGGATTTAATCGCTGCGTAATACGCTTAATCACACCGCCTTTGCCAGCCGCATCGCGCCCTTCAAAAATCACCACAACTTTATGGCCAGTGGCTGCAACCCAATCTTGCAGCTTTACTAATTCAGCTTGCAGGCGAAACAATTCGCGAAAATAAAGCTGACGATATTCTTTCGCATCTTGCGATTGCGAAGGGGAATCTAGATCGGCATCCTGAAAATAAATACGATCCTCCATTTCTAGCTCAAGCTCTTCATCGTAGCTGTCGAGAAAGTCATTGTGAATACGTTGAACAAGTTCGGCATCTATAAAGCTCATTGGGAACTCCATGCGAGTTGTACTGATGCTCCCGAGTTTATGTATAAATTGTGACAGTTTGAAAACAGTGCCAATAGGCGCTAAAGCTCAGGCAAAAAAATGCACAGCCACTTGCGTGAGCTGTGCATTTTTTACGCCAACGGAATTTTAAATAAAAATTACGCTTTAAGCGGTTTGTACTTCATACGCTTGGGCTGTGAATCATTGCCTTTACGTTTTACCAAGTCTTCGTGGTAATCGGTGTAGTTGCCTTCAAAGAAGACGATATCTGATTCGCCTTCGTAAGCGAGGATATGCGTCGCAATACGGTCGAGGAACCAGCGATCATGCGAGATCACCAACACGCAACCTGGGAAGGCGAGGATTGCATCTTCCAATGCGCGCAGGGTTTCAATATCCAAATCGTTTGACGGTTCATCGAGTAAGAGAACGTTGGCGCCTTGTTTTAAGGTGTTCGCCAAATGCAAGCGACCGCGCTCACCGCCAGATAATTCGCCAACACGTTTTTGTTGATCGCCGCCCTTAAAGTTAAAGCGGCCTAAGTAAGAGCGCGAGCTAACTTCGTAGTTGCCGA